>JBHGBB010000153.1:0-9774 GCA_041946755.1 bacterium
TAGTTATGGGATATTATACTGAAGTATTAACCAAACTCCATCAAGAACAGGAGAAGAAATTACAAACCTTATCCACAGATTCCACTGATTCCACTGAACTAAAATAAGCGCAATAAAAAAAGCGAGAAGCTAGAGATAGATTGTTTAGCCTAAAAACTAACAACCAACAACTAACAACTTTGTTTAACTACGCTCATTGACAGAGCTATAAATTGAATGTGATAATAATTGAACCGTAGAAAAAGAAATCTTAAGGTAAACTATGATTTCGGTAACCGTTAATAGTCTTCGTTTCTCAATATCCAATAAACTTATCCTCGATGATATCAATTTAAGAATCAAACCGGGAGAATTGTTTTTTTTATTGGGACCTTCCGGTTGCGGGAAGACTACTTTATTAAGGTCTCTCGCCGGTTTCTATCATCCTGATGAGGGTGATATATTGTTTAACGATAAAAAGGTGAACGATTTACCCCCATATCGGCGGAATATCGGGATGGTATTCCAGAACTATGCGTTATTTCCCCATCTGACTGTTGCTAAAAATATCGAGTATGGATTAAAAACCCGGAATATCCCGGCTAATGACCGGAAACAGAAGGTCGCTGAAGTATTGCATCTGGTCAAACTTGCGGGATATGAGAAACGTAGCCCGGGAACTCTATCCGGTGGGGAACAGCAGCGGATAGCCGTCGCTCGCGCGCTGGTTATTTCTCCGGATTTATTATTGCTTGATGAACCGTTAGCCAACCTGGATGCCAAACTCAGAATCGAAATGCGGGATGAAATTCGGAATATCCATCGGGAATCGGGTGTGACTACCATTTATGTAACGCATGATTGTATTGAGGCATTATCCTTAGCCGACCGGATAGCGGTGATGCAATCGGGTAAAATCCTGCAGGTTGGGAAACCGAAAGAAATCTATTATCAGCCGGAGAATAGTTTCGTTGCCGGGTTTATCGGGGAATCGAATTTCGTTAAGGGAACGGTGAAAGAGATTATCGCTGATGCATCCGTTACTATAAAAACCGATCTTGGTGATATCCAAGCCCGGAAACCGGGGTTCCCGGTTCAAGTCGGGCAATCGGTAGTATGCTCGATTCGACCGGAGGTAATACAGATAACGAAGGAAGAAAGGACAAAAGGACAAAAGGACGATTTCACGTCCTCTCTTCCTAGTGAAGCGATCATCTCTTCATCCCTCAGTTTCACTGCGGAAATCGTCAGTGCGAGTTTCCAGGGGGAACAGGAGCAAATCGTATTTCGGTTATCCAATGGATTGGAATGGAAAGTAGTGGTTACCGAATCGAAAGCGATCTCGGTTAAACCGAAAGAGAAAATTCAAATTACATTCTTACCTGAAAATGTAATGGTTCTAAAAAGTTGATTATCAAACCTGTTTCTCGCAAAGAACGCAGAGATTATCACAAAGGTCGCTAAGAAAAAAATCTTTGCGTACTCAGCGTATACTTAGCGGTCTTAGCGAGGACTATTTATGCGGTTTATATTATTAAGTTTTCTTTTAGTTTTCTTCGCCATCTTCTTTATCTATCCGTTGTTCTATGTAGCCGAACAATCGGTGTGGATAAATGGTCATTTCGATTTAACCTTTTTTAAGTTATTAATCACCCATCCGATAGCTCGGTTAGGGATAAACAATAGTCTGCAATTAGCGCTGATCGTAACACTCTTAACCACTCTCATCAGTTTCCCCTTATCGCTGATATTCCAGCGATACCCTTTTCCGGGGAAGAAGCTATTCAGCGGTTTATTATTAATGCCATTAATCATCCCGCCGTTTGTCGGCGCGATTGGATTCAAACAACTGCTCGCTCGATTCGGCTCAATTAATCTATTGATGCTAAAATTCGGGTTAATCTCCCAGCCGATCGATTGGTTGGGAGCTGCCGGATTCTGGGGAGTAGTGATATTAGAAACCTTGCATTTATATCCGATTATGTACCTTAATATTACCGCTAGTTTAGCTAATCTCGATCCTGCATTAGAAGAAGCCGCATCCGGACTTGGTGCGAAACCATGGTATCGATGGAGAACGGTAACTTTACCGTTGCTGTTACCCGGATATTTTGCCGGCGCGATAATCGTTTTCTTATGGTCATTTGCCGATTTAGGGACTCCGCTGATATTCGAATATCGGCAGGTGGTGCCGGTGATGATTTATGAGATGGTCACCGATATGGCAGCGAATCCGATGGGGTATGCCTTAGTCGATTCGATTCTATTATTAACTATCTTGTTATTCCTCATCAGTAAACGTATCGGAGGTAGGAAAGGATATGCCAGCCTGACGAAAACTAGAAGTGTAGAAGTTAAAGAATTAAGAAGTTCAAAAATCAGTCAGTTCCTTCGTTCTTCCGTTCTGCTGGTATCTTTAATATTATTAATATTTATTTCTATTCTACCGCATATCGGCGTTATCTTAACTTCATTTTCCGAAGAATGGTTTATGACTATTCTTCCAACGAAATGGACCCTGAAGTATTATCATCTGGTATTCGCCCATCCGTTAGCAGCAAGTAGTATTCGAAACAGTCTGATATTAAGTACAGCGAGTACTATTTTAGATATTATTCTCGGTATAAGTGTCGCGTATCTCGTCGCTCGTAAAAAGATTCGTGGTGCCGCTTTGTTGGATATCCTCACAATGTTGAGTCTGACTATTCCGGGATTGATTCTGGCGTTTGGATATATCACCTGTTTCTCAGGAACGTTCCTTGATCCGCGGGTAAATCCATTTCCGTTATTAATCATTGGATATTCAATTCGCCGGTTGCCGTATATGGTGCGGTCGGCATATGCCGGATTCCTGCAGTGTAGTGTTACTTTAGAAGAAGCCTCTTCAAGTCTCGGGGCAAAACCTATCCAGACCTTTTTCCGGGTAACTTTCCCATTAATTTTCATGCATGTTCTGGTCGGTAGTGTGCTGGCGTTTGCGTTTGCTATGCTGGAAGTAAGCGATAGTTTAATTCTCGCGATGCAGGAAAAATATTATCCGATTACCAAAGCGATTTATGCATTACTCGGCCGGGTGACCGATGGCTCTCAAATCGCCAGTGCGATGGGAGTTTTAGGGATGGTTATCCTAGTAATATCATTTATAATTGCCAGCCGATTGCTCGGAAAACGGATGGGCGATTTGTTTAAAGTCGGATGATTTAGCGATACAAAATGTTATCATAACCATAAATATATCAACGATAAGACGAGCAGTAGCCAATATTCTTCCCGAAAATGTGAATAATTGATTTCTTTTTGTCAGGTTTTTATGTATAATATCTCGTTAAATAAATATATTAGTTTTTGAAAGGAGTATCATATGGTTTATTGGAAAAAAGTTGTTTATCAAGGAATTATGATTATTGCAGCCTCGATTATGGGGATAAGTATGGCCGTATCAGTATCAGCATCATTACCTGAAGTTAATGCAAGTTATGCTATAACTCCACCGATTCTAGATGGTAAACTTGATGACCCTTGCTGGCAAAAAGCTCAGCCGGTATTAGGTTTTATCGATTATCAGAATAAGAAACCGATTTTGAACCAAACCGAAGTCTATGTCGTTTATGACAGTACCAATATCTATATTGCATTCCGGGGCTATGAATCGAAGATAGATAAGTTAGTTGGTAGCTATACCACCGAAAACGAGCCGGTGTTCCTCGATGATTCGTTTGAAATATTTATCTCACCGTTTATGGTAACTGCCAATACCAACTATTATCATTTTGTAACCAATGTTCTCGGTACTAAATATTCCATGTTTCACGGAGAAGAGCGGTATGGATCTCCGGATACCAAACTAGTTTGGGAAGTCAAAACCGGGAAAGAAAATAATGCCTGGGTAGCAGAATTTAAAATTCCATTTTCTACCCTTAAAGCACGAGGAAATAACGACCGATACTGGCGAATAAACTTTGCCCGAAATGAGATGCCTAATAGCGAAACGTCTTCCTGGTCATTTTGCGATGGTTCATTTCATAATTATGACCGATTCGGTATCTTAAAAGGAATTGAGTTCGATGGAAAATTCATTACCTACCGTGGTGAATTGGAACCATTGAAACCTACTACCACTATCGCTTTACCGCCACTCTCTATACCCGATGCGATGGTTTCACAACCGAAACCGGTAGTAGTCATTCCCCAGCCGGTTTATTTAAAATTACTCGATCAAGATTTACCGATCGATAAAACCACAAAAATTGTTATTGCATCTAAGCCCTCTCGAGAAAATGCTAAGGCAGCCCAAGAATTACAGCAGGAGATTGAAGAAATTGCCGGAGTAAAAGTTGCTATCATTCCAGCAAATAAACTTAAGTCCGGTACAGTCGCTAATGCTATTGTTATTGGCGAACCTTGGGTGAATCCGGTAAGTAAAAAAGTATGTAACCTAGAAAAAATAGAGGTTAATAAAACCTATCCTGGAGAACAAGGGTATGTGCTTCGCGTAACCGGGAATTATGCGATTATCGCTGGGAGTGATCCGATCGGTACTTATTATGGAGTGCAGTCGTTTAAGCAGTTATTGAGGATAAATTCCGAGTCGGCCTTCGTTGCTAAAGGAGCAGAAATCTATGATAAACCGCAATTTAAATATCGGTCTATCCATCTTTTAGCGGATAAAGATTCGATTTGGTTCCATACCCGATTAATCGAACGAGTTCTCGCTCGGTATAAAATCAACCAGATACTGTATGAAGTCGAGCAGGGGATGGAATGGAAATCGGTACCGGAAATCAATAACCCGAATATGATTAGCCAAACCGATTTTAAGAAAGTACTCAAATGCGCTAAAGACCATTTTATTGCGGTGACTCCTTTGGTGCAAACCCTCGGTCATTTAGAGTTTGTATTTCGGAATAATAAAAAGAATATGGTGTTTGTTGAAGATTCATCTTATCCTTATGCTTACTGTCCGCTGAATCCGAAAAGTTATGAGTTTGCTTATAAAATGCTGGATGAAGCGATAGCAGTGTTCGACCATCCGGAATATGTGCATATTGGGCATGATGAATTCGAGATGCGAGGCACTTTCCCGGTGCATGAAGAATGTAAGAAAATCGGGATTGTCGATTTATATTATATGGATACCCTGAAATTATATGAACATCTGAAACAAAAAGGAGTTAAAACCGTAATGTGGGGCGATATTCTCTATAAAGATAAATATCAGGCGAAAATCGATTCATTGCCAAAAGATATCCTTATTGCCGACTGGCGGTATAGTCCGAGAACCGAATATCCGAGCATCGATTTCTTCCAAGCGCATGGATTTAAAACTCTTGGATGCACCTGGTATATTCCGAAAAATATCGAAGGATTTAGTCAATATTGTGCGAAAAAGAATTCATACGGTATGATGCAGACTACCTGGACCGGTTACTTTGGGAATAAAACCGCTATGGAAAAAGAGTTCCAGCAGATTTATGCCTATATTTTAGCGGTCGATTATTTCTGGAGTCCGTTACCAAAGAAATTAGGTGAGTTGCCGTATGATCCGGCGCAGATTTTACTTGACCGCTGGGAAGAACCAACCATGCAAATGCACCCGAAACCGGGATTGCTCTTTAATCTATCATCATATAGTAATCTCAGTTTGATTGATACCAAAGATACCCTAGGATTTCTCGGTTTCGGATCCGGAAACGATTTATCCGGTCTGGCTAATCTTGGCCAGCCAGGACCGATGCGGTTATCAGATTCAATCCAATATACTTTATCGCAAGTAGGGCAGGTTCCTGCAGGAATAATGCTGAAAGGTCCAGGGATGGCAGATATATTTCCAAAAGCAGTGAGTGGAATTTCGATCAATCAGAAGCTTAATAGTATCTCGTTTCTACATACTACAGGCTGGACGTCGAAATCCGGAAATAAAGTCGGACAGTATATTATCCATTATACCGATGGAACGCTAATGAGTATAGATTTAGTTTATGGAATTAATATCCATGCGTGGCAGGATACGGTTTCTACCCCAGCGCAAGTTTTAGCCTGGAAAGGAAAAAGCCGGGATGGTAAACCGATTAATCTCCGATCATATCGATGGAGTAATCCGAATCCGGATAAAGAAATCGGGTCAATAGATTTTGTGGCAACTGATACTACAGTGGCACCGATATTATTAGCAATAACTGGCGTAAAATAGAATCAAATCCGAATATCGAAATTCGAAACAATAAAGCCATAGAGAAATCTAAAAACCGAAAGCATAAAACGTAAAAACAGGAGGAATATTTTGTTATGGCAGAATTAGGGTATGGAATAATCGGTTGCGGAGTTATCGCTCCATTTCATTTATTAGGAGTAAATAAAGCGAAAGGGGCGAAATTAGTGGCAGTCTGCGATATTATCTCTGAGAAAGCAGAGAAATTTGCGAAAGACAATAATATCCCGGCGTGGTATACCGATTATAAAGAGTTATTAAAACGACCGGATATCGATATCGTCAGTATTTGTACTCCCAGCGGATTTCATAACGAAATGGCGATAGAAGCTGCAAAAGCCGGGAAACATATTCTTTGCGAGAAGCCGATTGATATAACTTTACCAGCAATTGATAAGATGCTGAATGCGGTAGAACAGGCAAAAGTTAAACTCGGTGTAATGTTTCAACGGCGTACATATGAAACCTCACAGCAAGTTCGGCAAGCGGTACAATCCGGAGATTTAGGTAAAATGGTATTAGGGGATGCCTATTTGAAATATTACCGATCACCGGCATATTATAGATCCGCCGGATGGCGCGGTACCTGGGAACTTGATGGCGGTGGTGCGTTAATGAACCAGGGGGTTCATGGGATCGATTTATTGCAATGGATCATGGGTGATGTTGCTACTGTATATGCAAAAGCCGACCATCTGGTTCGAGATATTAAAGTTGAAGATACCGCGGTAGCGGTGTTAACCTATAAAAACGGAGCGTATGGTGCTATCGAAGGGACTACTTCAGTATATCCAGGAGAAGAAACCCGATTAGAACTCCATGGCGAATTAGGAACTATTGTTCTACAGGAACAGATGATAAAAAAATGGGCAATCCTTGGCCAGGATGGGAAAACGGTAGATTTAACTCCACAAGGTGAATCGGCAAAAGTCGGTGGCACTTCCGACCCGGCAGCGATTGCGACTATCGGTCATGAGCGGGGCGTCCAGAATATAATCGATGCGGTGCTCGAAAATAAACCGGTGTATTGTACTGGATTAGAAGCGAGAAAAGCGGTAGAAATTATTCTGGCGGTATATCAATCAGTTAAAACGAAAAAGGAAGTTAAATTACCATTATAATTACACTAAGGCTAGTTAAATAGATTAAATAAACTAATTAGAGAATAAGCGAAAATGTTCTCTATTTGATTTATTAACCTATTTAACTATTTTTTTTTATGCAAGAAGTCGGGTATGGAATAATCGGCTGTGGGGTAATCGCACCATTCCATCTAGCCGGAATTGCTAAAGCGACAGGAGCGAAGTTAGTAGCGGTCTGCGATATTATTCCTGAGAAAGCAGAGAAGTTTGCTAGAGATAATAATATTCCGGCGTGGTATACCGATTATAAAGAACTGTTGAAGCGGCCGGATATCGATATCGTCAGTATTTGTACTCCCAGTGGATTACATGGTGAAATAGCGATCACTGCGGCAAAAGCTGGTAAGCATATTCTTTGTGAGAAACCGATGGATATTACCCTTGAAGTTGCCGACCGGATGATTAATGCTGCAATACAGGCGAACGTTAAATTAGGCATCTGCTTTCAGCGCCGGACCTATGATTCATCATTGCAAATTCGGCAAGCGATTACCAGTGGTGTATTAGGTAAACTAGTTTTAATTAATGCTGAACTGAAATATTATCGGTCGCAGGGATATTATAATTCTGCAGGCTGGCGTGGGACTTGGGAGCTTGATGGTGGAGGCTGTTTAATGAATCAGGGGATCCATGGGATCGATTTATTACAGTATTTTGTCGGACCGATAGCCTCGGTGTATGCAAAAGCAGATCATTTAGTGCGTAAAATTCAGGTTGAAGATACAGCAGTAATTCTATTAACCTATACCAATGGGGCATATGGGGTTATTCGAGCAGCAACTTCGGTATATCCGGGGCAAGATACCGAAATAGATATCCATGGGGATAAGGGTACAATTATTCAAGTCGAAATGGGGATTGACCGGTTCGTTGTTCAAGGTCCTGATGGGCAATCCAAGGATTTGATACCGGTAACGGAACGAGAAAACTCCAGTAGTATTGCGATTAGTTCGATGGGGATGTCGCCGTTCGGTCATGAACGAATAGTACAAAATATGATTGATGCAGTGCTTGAAAATAAACCATTATATTGTTCGGGAATTGAAGGGCGGAAAGCACTCGAAATCATCCTGGCAATATATCAGTCGGCTAGAAAGAAAAAAGAAATTTCCCTCCCATTATAATTCCATATTATAATATTAACAAAATTATTTGAATAGATTATTACTAGGTAGTTTAATTGGGCTTAAGAAATACGTTTGTTTGGCTATGAAGTAGGATAAACCAACCTCTTGAGACGAGTAAGGTAAAATACTCCATTGCCTTAATTAAACTACTGATTTTTTATTTATGAACGAAACAGGATTTGGAATTATCGGTTGCGGTGCAATGGCTGCGTATCATTTAAGTGGAATTAGAAATGCGCAGAATGCGAAAATTATTGCAGTAGCTGATACTATATCTTTTAAAGCGGAGAAGTTTGCGAAAGAACATAATATTCCGGCATGGTATACTGATTATCGTAAGCTTCTGAACCGGCTGGATATAGAAATCGTCTGTATCTGTACTCCCAGTGGACTCCATAGCGATATTGCCATTGAAGCGGCAAAAGCTGGAAAACATATAATCTGCGAGAAACCCATAGAAACAACTCTACCCGCAGCAGACCGGATGATTAATGCAGCAGAACAGGCAAAAGTTAAACTCGGAATTGTTAATCAATGGCGGACTTATGATACCTTACAGAAGGTTCGGCAAGCGGTACAGGAAGGTTGGTTGGGTAAGATGGTATTAGGAGATGCGTATCTGAAATATTATCGTGCGCAGGGGTATTATGATTCTGCTGTCTGGCGTGGAACCTGGGCGATGGATGGCGGTGGCGTATTAATGAATCAAGGGATTCATGGTATCGATATGTTACCATGGATTATGGGTGATATTGATACCGTCTATGCGAAAGCAACGCACCTTGTTAGGAATATTGAAGCAGAAGACACTGCGGTAGTTGCGGTATCATATAAAAGCGGTGCTTATGGAACGATTATTGGAACTACTGCTGCATTTCCGGCAGCAGCATCCCAGCTAGAGTTTCATGGTGAATGGGGTACGATCTTGATGGAAGAACAAACTATTAAAAAATGGGTGGTTCTTGGGCGGGATGGTAACCAAAAAGATATGACTCCGCAGGTAGATTCAGCAACTATCAGTGAGACAACAGAATCTAATCACCATGATACCATAGGACATCAAAAAATTATCCGGAATATGCTTGATGTACTCCGATATAATCAAGAGTTATATTGTTCCGGTATTGAAGGGCGAAAAACAGTAGAGTTGATTTTAGCAATATATGAATCGGCTAAAACCGGAACCGAAATTAAGCTACCTTTATCATAGGTAGATTTGTTTCAGTTTTAAGAGTTAGCTTATACCGAAAATCTTTTTTCTGGCGTATCTATCCTACCATTTTAACAAATTGTATTCTCCCTATAGTCACTATAAATA
>JBHGBB010000154.1:0-9733 GCA_041946755.1 bacterium
CCAATCTCTATGAATCCTTAATCTTTTTCGGCTGGGTAATCGCATTCGAATTCGTTCTGGTCGAAATCTTTAAGCCTACCAAGAGTCTGGGGATTATCATCGCACCATTAACTTTCTTATGCAATCTCATTGCGGTAATCCTGCCGAGTACCTATCGGATACCGCAACCGTTAATGCCGGCGTTGCAGAGCTATTGGTTGGAAGTCCATGTAATCACTGCATTTTTAGCGTATGCGGCGTTTGCGATAGCGTTCGGTACCGGGGTATTATTCTTATTACAAGAGCGTTGGTTCCGGCAGGGGAAAACTACCGGATTCTATTCCCGATTCCAAGATATGGAAACTTTGGATAGCCATACCTATTGGCTGATTGCGTTCGGGTTCATCACATTAGCATTAGGGATAATTACCGGGTCGGTATGGGCAAATACCGCCTGGGGGACTTATTGGTCTTGGGATTCGAAAGAAACCTGGTCGTTAATCACCTGGTTGATTTATGCGGTATATCTCCATGCGCGGTTGATTGTCGGATGGCGAGGGAAGAAAGCCGCCTGGTTTGCGATTATCGGATTTCTAGCGGTACTATTTACCTATGCGGGAGTAAATTTCTTATTGAGCGGTCTCCATAGCTACGGGTCAGCGAAATAATCGAGAAGACGAAAGGATGAAAGGACGAAAGGATGAAAAGATGCAAAAACCTTTATCATCCTAGCGAAGCGGTCATCCTTCTTTTTTCGGTTACTATTTTAATTATCACCTGATGAAGTAGTATCTTCTTTAATCAAATCTATCGGTTCTTCTTCAATTTCCTCTTCCGGTTCAATCAAGTTTTCGACCAACGATGGCGGGACTTTTTTAGTAAATATCACCGGGTTATAAGGGTAGACGATGGGGTCGAATATGGTCCAGTAGAAATGCCAGACTAAAATCGCTAGCGATGCGAGGATGGCTTCATAGAAATGGATTAATAAGAAGATATCCAGAATCCATTTCGGGATAAACCGTAACGATAGCCCGGTTAACCAGAGCAATAATCCGGTAATCGCCATAATGATATTCCCCCAGACTAAAGCCCAGAACTCGAATTTCTCAATGAAACTAAACGGATGGGTTAATTCCGGCCGGGTTTTTATGAAGCCGAGGTTATAGAAGAAGAGTAATAAAGCTTCTTTAACATCATTCAATTTCGGGATTAATTTCTTAGTTTGTTTCTTCCCGCGGTGAGTAAACGCCATCAAATATAATTGGGTTCCGAAAAGGATTATCAAGCCGGAACCGCAAATCCGATGGATTATCGCTCGAACATTGCCGCCTTGCCATTTAACAAAATAGCTGAATATCGGATTATCCGGGAAATGATGGGCGAACCCGGTATAGACTAAGATGATAAAGAATAGGAATAAGAACTGATGCATCCATCGTTCAGCCGCATTAAATTTCAGGTTATCTACCCGGTCAGTATCCAGATAAATCGATTTCCAGGTATCCCGATATCGGACTTTTTTAATGAAATCCAGGAAACAGAATCCGAGCATCCCACCAATCGTTCCGCAAATTGCTAAGAGATAGAAGATAGTAACCACCTGAGTCCAGAACTCCGCCCGTTTATTTACAATCTCATGGACCGCACCGATATCTTTCCCTTGTGCAATCCCGGCATGACATTTCCCGCAGGTTTTCGGTAGATTCTGTTTATTGGTTTGCGATTCCGGGTCGGAAGAGGGAAGAATTAAATGTTTCGAATGGCAGGAAACGCAGTTCGCAGCTTCCAGATTCCCGGCTTTATATGCCAGACCATGATAACTATCCAGATATGATGATAACCGCATTGCCGGGATCCCGTATTTCTCAACTATCCGGACGCGTTCATGGCAATCGGAACAGGTTTTCGGGATATTCAACGCATATACCGGCGACTTCGGGTCTTTCACCGCCAATATCCGATGTTCGGAATGGCAATCGATACATACCGGGGATTCGCTAACTCCTTTTCGATAACTTCGCCAATGGATACCTTTAACAAAATCTTCATATTCCGATTCATGGCAGCGACTGCAGGTTTTCGGGATATTCCCTTTATTAATTGGAGATACCGGATTAGTATGCGGTTCGATATTATGGATGCCATGACAGTCGGAACAAACCGCAGCCCGAATCCCGGATTCGACTTTCTGATAATGGACACTTTCCATATAGAGTGCCATCGGGTTTTTGATCGGGATATTATATTTCTCGGCAAACGATGGATTATCATGGCATTTCCCGCAAGTTTTATGCAGGTTCGTATAATTCACTTGCGACCGGTTGTCGAAAGTCCAATAGATAGTATGGGTTCCATGGCAGTCCCAGCATTTCGCTGCCGGGATACCGGCTTGTACTGCTCGACCATGAACACTAGCGTTTTGTTCTAAGAATTCTTTTTTATGGCAGATTCCGCAATCCGCCTGTTTCATCGAGGCAAGTTCATGTTTGGTAGTATGCCGGACCAGATTTATCCCGCGATGGCAATCGGTACATTCATGGCCTTTATGCACCGACCCTTTCATTAGTTCGATATCGACGAACGGTGCGGTGTCATTTTTTACTCCATGACATTTCAAACATGCATTGGAAGGGAATAAAGGTACATGGTATTTTTCCGGCGCTTCAACTTTAGCATGGCAGGTAGAACAGAATTTATCGAGTTTGCCAGGTTCTAGCATCAACCCTTTCATTCGTTTGGAAACCTCGCCATGGGTTGGATGGCAATCGGTACATTCCGGGGCATTCATATTTCCGGCTTTTTGCGCGCGGGCATGCGGGTCTTCTTTAAAACTGCCCATGACTCCTTCATGGCAGGCACCGCAGTTCACTTTCGATAATGGTACCGGATGCGGTAACTCTTTAATCCCCTGATGGCATTTGGTGCATTCCAATTTCTCATGAGCCGGCATCTGGATTTTTACGGTATCATGGCACATTAGGCAATCGGAACTGGTGAATTGTTCGGTTTGTTTAGTAGTATCAGCAGCAAGAGATAAACTTATATAACCAATGAAGACACTGAATATAATTATGAAGATTAGTTTGGATTTAGAGATTCGGCTCATAGTTCAATCCAAGTAGAGAGTAAAAATAGTATACCTAAATAGTCTCGTTTTCGCAAGAGAAAAGAGCGGTTTTATAATTTCTGTAGACTTAACCTGCGGAACTTGAACTTTTCGCCATTGGCGAAAAGTTCAACTCAATTGGCTAATTATCGATAAATCAATCTAGTTTATAATTCCTGACCATTGGTAAGAAATTAGACTAGATATTCAACTTGAATCCATAACCATAATAAAATCAATAGAAATATATAATCTTGACATATTGTTAGTATTAAATATCGGTAAGGGAGTTGAATTATACGCCATTGGCGTAAAATTCAACTCCAGTTGGTTTAGGTAACGGACAACAACCCGAATTGGTCGGACCAATTCGGGTCATACTCCGGGATAAGATACTATTTTAGTTCTGCCAACCACCATGTCTAATTCCTAAAATGAAATAGACAGTAGGAAATTTTCCATTAATTAATTAATAGATATAGAATTCAAAGAATAGTTTCGGTAAATTGGACGTATGAAGTTGATTATGAAAATCGCGGATTACAAGGTATAATATATAGATATATAAAATATGGCTATATCTCAAATCTTAGATAATTATCAGCGGGTTTTAGCCCGAATCCAAACCGCTGCGATTCAAGCCGGTAGAAAGCCGGAAGAAATAAAGTTAGTTGCAGTATCGAAAACCGTTCCGGTAGCAATCGTTCAAGAAGCGGTATCCAATGGGATAACGCTCCTGGGTGAGAATCGAGTGCAGGAAGCGAAACAGAAATTCGAGGTTATTGGAAACAACGCTACCTGGCATCTGGTAGGCCATCTGCAATCGAATAAAGTTAAACCGGCAGTATCGATGTTCGAGTTAATCCAATCAGTGGATTCGATTGAGTTGGCAAAAGAAATCTCGAATCGAGCACAGCAGATAAATAAGGTCCAGAATATATTGATCGAAATCAATACTTCCGGCGAAGAAACTAAATTCGGGATCGAGCCGGCTGGATTAATTCCGATGCTCGAACAGATTAGTCTGCTATCGAATATCCGGATTCAAGGACTGATGACTGTCGGTCCCTTAGTTCCGGAGCCGGAACTCGCTAGACCGAGTTTTATTCAGTTGCGGGAATTGAGTGAGAAAGTTAAATCGGCTGGATTAGCAAATATCGAGATGCATATCCTTTCGATGGGGATGACCGGCGATTTCGAAATTGCGATTCAAGAGGGAGCGAATATGCTCCGGATCGGAACCGCAATTTTCGGGCATAGAAACATATAAACGAAAAGACGGAAGAACGAAAAAACGAAAAAACGGAAAAACATAAAAACCAAAAAACTATAACTGTAATAACAAAAAGTCGTAAAAGGAAAATGCTTCCTTTCATCCTAGCGAAGCGATCTTCCTTCATCCCTCAATTTAATTTACATAGAGGAGAAATTTATATGGCGAAAGATAAACGAATTGCATTTATCGGTGCCGGGAATATGGCCGACGCATTGATTCGCGGGATAGTCGCTTCGAAACAGGTTCGCGCTACGTCAATCATTGCGAGTGATGTATCCAAACCTCGGCTCGATCATATTTCTCGTCAGGTAGGGGTAAAATCGACCTCGGATAATAAAGCGACAATCAAAAATGCTTCGATAATATTCATTGCGGTTAAACCGAATATGGTTGATACCGTATTAACCGAACTAGGTGATTTAATTACTGCAGACCAGTTGGTAATTAGTATCGCTGCCGGAGTAACGATATCGCGAATAGAAAAACAGTTGACCGATAAAGTGCCGGTAATTCGGGCGATGCCGAATACTCCGGCACTGGTTTTAGAAGGTGCAACCGCAATCTGTCCGGGATCATATACCCAGCAATCGCAGATTGATATCGCCCAGCAGTTATTAAGTGCAGTCGGAAAAGTAGTGGTCGTAACCGAATCTTTGATGGATGCGGTTACCGGCTTATCCGGCAGCGGGCCGGCATATATTTTTATGGTAATCGAATCGCTTGCTGATGCCGGGGTTAAAGAAGGTTTATCGCGCGAAATAGCGCTAACGTTAGCGGCTCAGACTGTACTAGGCGCCGCAAAGATGGTGATACAATCCGGAGACCATCCTGCAGCTTTGAAGGATAAAGTCGCGTCTCCGGGTGGAACAACCATTGCTGGGATTGCCGCGCTAGAAACCGCCGGGTTACGGAAAGCGATTATGCATGCGGTTACCGCGGCAACTCATCGGTCGAAAGAAATGAGTGGAAAATAAAAGCAAGTAAAAGATGTTGTTAGGTAAAGGTAAAGTAGTGAGTTAGGTAGTTGGTCTTGGGTAATTGGTTTTTACTAACTACTTGTCCTAACTACTAAACTCACTCCCTGACCCTGACCTAACTACATATTAATTCTTGATTCTTAATTTAAAAAACCATGGGGGAAAGATTTAATGAATATCGATAAACAAGGATTCAAAGTTATCATTGCCGGAGCGACTGGCGCAGTTGGAATCAAGTTCCGGGAAATACTAGAACAGCGGCGGTTCCCAGTGAAAGAATTGCGGCTATTAGCTTCCAGTCGGTCAGTCGGGAAAAAGCTGTCGTTTAAAGGGAAAGAGATTCCGGTTGAAGAGCTGAAACTCGAATCGTTTAAAGGAGACGAGATTGTCCTCGCATCAGCCGGTGGCGATATCAGTAAATGGTTTGCCCGGGATGCGGCGAAAAAAGGTTGTATTACTATCGATAATACCAGCGCGTTCCGGATGGAGAAGGATGTGCCGCTGGTAGTACCGGAAGTGAATCCGCAAGATGTGAAATGGCATCCGGGAATTATCGCAAACCCCAATTGTTCGACCATCCAGATGGTCGTCGCATTAAAACCGTTACATGATGCGGCGAAAATCAAACGAATCGTGGTTTCGACTTATCAATCGGTTTCCGGTAAAGGATTGAAAGCCATCGATGAATTAGAACAGCAGACCAAAGCCTGGGCGGCAGGGAAGCCAGTGCCGAAAGCCAACGCGTTTGCGCATCAGATAGCGTTCAATTGCCTACCGCATATCGATAGTTTTCTACCGAATGGGTATACTAAAGAAGAGATAAAAATGGTTAATGAAACCAAAAAGATTATGGGTGACCAGAGTATTCAGGTTACCGCAACCACTGTTCGCGTACCGGTATTCTATGCGCATAGCGAAACGGTTAATATCGAAACCGAAAAGAAATTAACCGTAGCCCAGGCGAAAGAGCTGTTAGCGAAAGCGCCGGGAGTGATCGTAATCGATGACCCTGCGAAAAACGAATATCCATTAGCTATCAATGCAGCGGGGAAAGATGAAGTGTTCGTCGGCCGGATTCGGGAAGATGAATCGATTCCGAACGGATTGAATCTATGGGTAGTCTCGGATAATATCCGAAAAGGTGCGGCCTTGAATGCGATTCAAATTGCGGAAGTGATGAATACGATGGGATTGCTGAAAGAAAAATGGTTTGAATAATCAACATTGAATAATCAATAGAGTAGGGGTTTGATTTATCAAACCCGAATGGTTCGGGCGTAATAAATTACGCCCCTACTTTCTTTATAATGCAAAAACTCGAAGTTATTACTACTTCCCAGACCGCGCTGATTGATATCACTCACCAGATCGAAGCTGCGGTTAAAAAGAGTAAAGTTGAAAGTGGAATATGTTATCTATTCGTTCCCCATACCACCGCGGGAATAACAATTAATGAAAATGCCGACCCAACTGTCCAATCCGATATTTTGAAAGAACTCAATAAACTGATTCCGTTTGAGGATAACTATCGGCATTCGGAAGGGAATTCTGCTGCCCATATTAAATCGACGCTGGTTGGCTGTTCCCAATATATTCTGATTGAAAATGGCAGTCTATCGCTCGGTACCTGGCAGGGAATCTATTTCTGTGAATTCGATGGTCCGCGCCATCGGCAGGTATGGCTGAAAATTATCGAAAGATAAAAGGTAACCGCAGAGACGCAACGGTTTAATTTAATACGCAAAGAAAACCAATTTAACCTTTTTAATTTCAAGGAAGATAAAGACCTATGAAACCAGTAAAAATCATTCTGTTAGCTATAATAATAATATCGATGTTTTGGTCAATCGCTCTTTCAAAATCGAATGCAGAGAATTGGATGAATGTGTTTCTGATGGGCGAAAAGATCGGGTATATGCACGAAACTAAATTGGAAACGACCTATAATAATGAACCGGTATTAGAGGTAGATAGCGAAATGATCTCGAAACTCAGCCGGTTTGGATTAGAGTTTAATGTCCGGCAGTATTCGCAAGTATATCTGGCGAAAGATTATTCCGCTCGATACTGTAAATATGAAGAAGAGATGATGGGGAGTAATAAAATTATCACGGCAACGGTTCGAAAAGATAAACTGCTGGTCGATATCAATCTTAATGGAGATATCACCCGGCAGACAACTGATTGGTCCCCATTATATTATTTCGATGCCGCAGTTACCGAAAAGATTATCCATGATGGATTGACTGCAAATAAAAAATACCAGTTTAAAATATATAGTCCGGAATTAGCCCGATGGTTCGATGTTTCGGTTGCTATCGGTACTACTGAACAGATAGAAGTAAATAAAGTCCAGAAATCAGCTATAGTCGTTTATACCGATTATGCGCAAGCGAAAGAATTATCCTCTCGAACCTGGATAACCAAAGATGGGCAAGTGGTTAAAGCCGATGTCGGGAATTATGGAATGGCGATGGTGCAAGTATCGGAAGCGGAAGCGAAAGAGTTCCGGCAGAAGATGGAAGTCAAAAATTTAGCTTCGATATCCAGCAACGTTAATTTCGATGAACCAAGTGCAGTAACGAAAATGCGGGTTAATATTATCTCCACTGAAGGAGACCCGAAAACCATTATTCCGGAAGATAGTCGGCAGCAATGGGAGGTCTCTCATGATACCGTATCTTCATCGCGTATCCTGGTGATAACCGCAAATCAGATTGATGAAGCTACTTCACCGACGTTACCTTTAAAGTATAAAGACGAGAGTATTACCCGGTATTTATCCAGTAGTCCTTATATCCAATCGGATGATACTGCAATTATTGCAGTTGCTAAACAAGTTGTCGGAAATGAAAAAAATGCAGCAAAGGCAGCAATTGCTTTATGCCATTGGGTTAATGGCTATGTAGAAAATAAAGGGTTTGATACCGGATTCGCTTCTGCTAAAGAAACCTTGCAGAGTAAACGGGGAGATTGTACCGAGCATTCGGTATTACTCGCAGCGTTAACTCGGTCGATCGGGATTCCAACCAAAATCGCTACCGGGATAACCTATGCCGATGATGCATTTTATTATCATATGTGGGTAGAAGTATATCTCGGGAAATGGATGCCATTGGATCCAACCATGGATGAGATTCGAGTTAATGCTACTCATATTAAACTTGCGGAAACCGAAACCCGGGAAGATGAATTAAGCGATTATGCATTAAAACTGCTCCGGTCATTAAAAAAGTTCCAGTTACAGATTATTGATTATGATATCGGTGCGGAACATCATCTGGCTGATGAAATGAAATCGAAAAGTATAGATGAACTAGACTTGAACAACCTGAATTTGAATGAGCAGAATCTTAAAGAGATATATAAACAGCTCGACCAGGTTTTAAATAACAATTAACGTTTGGCGTTCGACCTTGCCATTTTGGCATGATTCCTATGACCTAAAATGGCATAAACACTAGACTAAATAAAACTCTAAGTCTTCTCTAATACCAACAAAATCAGGATATCGCTTGATTTTATTAGGGTAAAGCCGATATAAGGTCTAGAAAAACCAGAGCTGGTTTAAATCAGATATTTGGTATAGATTTTGCGATTTATTCCTCTGAAAACATAGATAACATAAGTTTTTTGAATGTTTTATCTCAATAGAATTGAAATAATAAACAAGGTGTGATATTCTAAGTAGTAGGAAAATCAGATACTTGCGAAAGCAAGGTGTTGGATATGACCTTTGCGATATCTCCTTATACCAGAAGAAAAGTTCTTATCGTTGAAGATGACCGGAATAGCCGGTTGACATTGGAAGAGTTCTTGCAGCATGAAGGATTCTGTACGTTCGGTGTTCCCGATGGATACCATGTTCCGGAAATTATGATTAATGAACTAATCGATTTAGTTCTGCTGGATATGAATCTTCCCGGTAGAAATGGAATCCAGATTCTACGAGAAATCAGATATCTCAGATCAGCATTGCCGGTGATCATGATTACCGGATCGAGTACCCCGGATTTGTTCCATGAATTGATTGAGTTGGATGCGTTTTCATTAGTCCCGAAACCAGTCGATATTCTGCTATTGCGTCAGGTGGTTCGAGACGCATTATTTCGATTTTAACTGATATTTTAATAGGAGGGAATAAAAAAATGAGTACATTAAAAACTGCAATGTTAATGGTCGTGTTAACCGTTATTTTAATGGGGGTTGGTTCATTCTGGGGTACGAATGGAATGATAATCATGTTAATCTTTTCTCTCGGAATGAACTTAGTGATGTATTGGTTCAGCGATAAGATGGTGTTAATGATGTACCGGGCGAAACCGATAACCCAACAGGATTCGCCGGAATTATTTCGGATCGTAACCGAATTAACCCAAAGTGCCGGATTAC
>JBHGBB010000155.1:0-9619 GCA_041946755.1 bacterium
GACGGCATCGATCTCTTCCTGGGCATGAATCTGTTGTTTCGATAATGAGTCTAAATCTTTCTGCAGTCCGGCAAACTGAATTTCGGTATCAAATAAGGTTAATTGCTGCTGTTCAACCTTTTTTTCCGTCTGGCTGATTTCCTGGGTAATTTTATGCAGGTTATGCATTGCTGTTTCTATCTGCTTTTGTAACTTATCGATTGCCTGACCTAATTCAGTTATTTCCCGGTCACGGGCAAATAATCGGACGGATTCGGTTTCACCGCTACTCAGCTGACTAGACCCGGCAACCAAATCGCCGTCTGTAGTAACACAATCAATGCCTTCAGCTAATTTCGGGCTCAACTGTAATGCGGTATCCAGCGTATCAACTACCAGAATATGACCCAATAAAAAATCAACTAATTTCTGATATTTATGGTCGGCATGAACTAAGGTCGAGGCTACTCCGATAACACCGGGAGTATTCATTATCTCAGCCGGTAGCGAATTCTGCTTTTTCTGCGCTAGTCGGTCTAAGACCAGAATTGTTGTCCTACCGGTCTTTTTCTGTTTAAGAAATGCAATCGCCTTTTTCGCTTCGCCAATATTATCTACTACCAAATATTGCGCTACCGTATCAAGAGCAGCCGCTATTGCCGCTTCATATTTCGCTTCCGGGCGAATCAATTCCGCTACCGTACCAAACAAACCGCTAAACGACGATTTCGATTGTAAGATAGTTTTCGGCCCTTGAAAATATCCTTCATAACTCTCTCTCAAAGCGGTTAACGATTCTCGTTTCGCTTTTGCGGTATTCCAATCCGATTTCAAGGTATCTAATTCAGCGGTAACTTTTTTATGCTGGTCTTGCAAACTCAGTTTAATCGATTCCTGCTGTTTGATTTTCTCTTTATCCGAGGTTACCGCTTGTCCTAGAGAATCGACTTGCTTTCTTAACTCGGTATATCGTTGGGTTAACTCTGCTGCCTGCTGTTTTTTATCCTGTAGATTTAACTCGGTTTGCTTCCGTTGTCCCTGGAGAGAATCTAAATTTGCAGTTATCCGGGAAAACTGTTCTCGAAACTCAGCATATGATTTCGTATTCCTTTCGAGCGATTGATTTATCTCCCGCGTCTGCTGGTCGAGTTGCTGGAGTTGCGCAGTTAATTGGGTTACTGCTGTTGTCTGACTTACTACCGCTTGTTCTTCTTTTTGGAATTGGTCGGTGATAACCGTAAGGTCTTGATTGGATTGCTGAGTCGTCTTATCCAATTCGGATATGCGCTGGTTGCTCTGTTCAATATCCAAAATTAAATTCGTTATGGTTTCATCTGCTACGGTAATCTGGTTTTTAGCAATCGCAATCTGCGAACTCTGTTCATTAATCTCCCGCTCGGTATCCTGTCTGGCAGTTTGCGTGGCGACGATTTTCTTTTCCAACTCGGTCAATTTGGTTTTCGATTCTTCCTGCTGCGCTTCGTTGCTATCGATTGCCGCGGTTAATTTAGCCACTTCATCCTGGAAATGCCTGGTTTTATCGCTGGTTACCTGGAATTCAATGGTATACCGATCAAATTCGGTCTTATTGAGATATAATTCGAGTGTTTTTAACTCTTGGAAATATTCCTGATATTTCTGAGTCGCGCGCGCGCTCCGTTCAACCAAATTCACCTGTTTCCGCACTTCAGCGATAATATCATGGAGGCGCAATAAATTCTGATCGGTACGTTCTAATTTCCGGGTTGCTTCATCTTTCCGGGTTTCGTATTTCGTAATTCCAGCAGCTTCTTCGAAAACAAACCGACGCTCTTGCGGTTTCTGCGATAATAGTAAATCCATTTTCCCCTGTTCCATAATCGCATACGCATGCGACCCGACTCCGGTATCCATAAACAATTCATCGATATCTTTTAATCGGCAGGGAACTTTATTTAAGAGATATTCGCTTTCTCCAGAACGGAATAATCTGCGGGTTACTGTAACTTCATGATATCCTAACGGCAATACATTCTCGGTTTCCGCCAAGGTTAGACTGACTTCCGCCATACTAGTTGCCGGTCGGAGTGAACTGCCATTCCAGATAATATCGCCCATGCGTTCGCAGCGGAGAATTTTCGGGCTCTGTTCACCTAATACCCACCGGATAGCATCTAAGAGATTACTTTTACCGCACCCGTTCGGCCCGATAATAACTGAGATCCCGGGACCGAACTCTAAAACAGTTTCTTCAACAAACGATTTAAATCCGACTAATTCCAGTTTTTTTAAATACATAGAAAACAATGTCAACGGATGAATCTAGATTCATCCATGTAAACCCCTTACATCGATCTGAATCTTTGTATTATTTAAACAGTAAATGATACACTAGATAGCTGACTCTAACAAGAGAAATTCATTTCAATATTAAGAAAAAAAGCGATTCTTATCTCTCAGTTGCTTGACAAGTAGCTCATTACTCAATACACTTTATACCAATACCTTTGTTGAAAAGTTCAGGAGATTTTTACGGTATGGAATGCCGAATTCAAAAGAATACTACTCGATGCACCTGCACCTATACCCCTTGTTCGCGGAAAGGGATATGCTGTGAATGTATCGCATATCATCAACAGAGTAATGAATTACCCGGATGCATGTTCCCACCGGAATACGAACGTACCTACGACCGGTCGATAGCGAATTTTATTAAAGCACATAAAAGCAGGGGCTAGAAGATTGAAGCTGGTAGCTAAAAATATAACATACTATATAAATAACCTACTTAACTTATGGTGATTGTTAACAACATACCGATTGGGAAAAACCAGCCGCTGGTGCTGATTGCCGGCCCTTGTATAATCGAATCGGCAGATATGGCGAGTACCCTTGCGAAAGAATTAAAATCGATTGCACAAGAACTAACCCTACCGTTTATATTTAAAGCGTCGTTTGATAAAGCAAACCGGTCGAGTATAAATTCGTTCCGCGGTCCGGGATTGAAAGAAGGATTGAGGATCCTTACCGCAATAAAAAAACAGGTGGGAGTACCTATCCTAACCGATGTACATTGTGTTAATCAGGTAGATGCAGTAGCTGAAGTAGCCGATATCATCCAGATTCCAGCATTCTTATGCCGGCAGACGGATTTAATCGTTACCACCGCTAAAACCGGCAAGGTGGTTAATGTTAAAAAAGGCCAGTTCCTTTCTCCTGGGGATATGAAAAATGTGGTTGGAAAAATCGAGTCTACCGGGAACAAACAGATTCTACTGACTGAACGGGGCACTTCGTTTGGGTATAATAATCTAGTAGTCGATATGCGGTCGTTACCGACCATGCGGTCGCTCGGTTATCCGGTAATTTTTGATGGCACCCATTCAGTTCAACAACCGGGTAGTGCGGGAGATAAAACCGGCGGTGACCGGGAAATGGTACCTTACTTATGCCGGGCAGCGGTCGCTGCCGGCTGCGATGGAGTTTTTCTCGAAGTGCATGAACAGCCGGACTTGGCGAAAAGCGATGCCGCGAATGCGTTAGCACTCCGTGCTTTGAAACCATTGTTAGAACAGCTAATCCAAATCCACCGATTGATTTCGGATTACGAATTACCGATTGTGAAAGTACAAACCAAAACCAGAAAACCTCAATCCGAAACCCGAAGTCAGCAATCCGCAATGATGTATGTCGATGGTGCGTCTCGCGGTAATCCCGGTGAAGCAGGTATCGGTGTTCTTATTACCGATACTCAGGGAAATGAGCTAACCCGGATCGCAAAATATATTGGAATAACCACCAATAATGTTGCGGAGTATACCGCGTTGATTGAAGGGTTGAAATCAGCTCTTACCCACGGAATAACTGAAGTGCAGGTTATTTCTGATAGTGAATTATTAGTTCGTCAGGTGAGTGGAATATATAAGGTTAAACAACCGCATCTGCAAGAACTGTATCAGCAGGTAAAGTCACTAACCGCTCAGTTTAAAAAGACGGCGATTAAACATGTTCTCCGGGAAGAGAATAAAACAGCGGATTCCCTTGCTAACGAAGCTATAGATGAACAGTCTTAATATTTTCCCTTCAGAATACGACTACTCTTGCAAATAATTCTTCCAAAACAATGATTCTACCGTAGTTATCGTTGGTAGCGTCATTTGGACTTTAATAACGAAAGCATCTCGATTTCCATTAGCGCTCGTATCGAATGCATTCGTTGTCGTCGGTAAATCGGTTGAATACGTTACTCCGGTAATATAGGCATTATTATTGTTATCAATAGCAATACCATATCCATAATCAGAATCGGTACCACCTAAATAGGTCGAATAGACTAAAGCAGAACCGGTATAATTTAATTTCGTTATTACAATATCGGTAAAATCAGCCGTAGAGCTATTCGCTACGGTTTGATATGCTCCCGGAGTTATAGGATAATCAGTAGAATCGCTATATCCGACGAGTATAGCATTTCCAACATTATCAACCTTGATATCTCGGGCTAGTTCACGAACACTACCGCCAAGATAAGTTGAATAGATTAATGATGCCATACCCGATAAATCTGGATTGATTTTACTTACAAAAGTATCAATATACCCACCGAATTTGGTTGAAAAAGCACCGACCGTGGTAGGGAAATTCGTTGAAGAAGTATATCCGGTTAGATACGCGTTTCCGATATTATCCACTGCAATTCCATAACTCATATCATTATTACTACCGCCTAAAAAGGTCGAATAGAGTAATGCAGAGCCGGTAGTATTTAATTTAGTAAAAAATCCATCATAAGTACCGCCGTTAAAGGTAGTATCAAATGCATTCGAAGTAATCGGAAAATCGGTATAACTTGTTCTTCCAGCAACATAAGCATTTCCCGCAGAATCAAGAGCGATGGCATATCCTTCTTCGATAATATCCCCTCCTAAATAGGTAGAATAATCTAACGAAGAACCATCTGCACTCAATTTGGTTACAAACGCATCGGAGTAACTTGCAGAACTACCGGTTTTGTTTAATACTGTATCAAAAGCACCGGAAGTCGTCGGGAAATTAATTGATCGAGTATATCCGGTAATAAACGCATGACCAAGATCATCAATAGCGATAGAGTTGCCATAATCATCTCCTGTAAAAGGCATGGCTGCTGAACCACCGATATATGTCGAATAAATGAGTATAGCACCGGTTGCATCCAGTTTCGTTATAAAAGCATCAAATGGGCCGCCGTTATAGCTGGTATCAAAGGCACCTGGAGTAACCGGAAAATCTATCGAAGATGAAGTATATCCGGTAATATAAGCATTACCGGAATGATCTACGATAATCGAATGCCCTCCATCTTCAGCGCTGCCTCCAATGAAGGTTGAGTAGATAAGAGATGCTGGACCCGATAATATCGGATTAAGTTTACAAACAAAAATATCACTGTTTCCATTATATGAAGTATCAATTACCCCGGTCGTAGTAGGAAAATCGGAGGAAGCGGTAATCCCGGTAACATAAATATTCCCAGCGGTATCAATGGCAATACCATCTCGATCTGGATAGGAAATCGAATATGATGGTGCATTTTCATCATTAGTACCTCCGAGATAGGTCGAATAGAGCAGTTGCTCACCTGCCAGAGAGAAATTTGCAAAACAAATAAAATTTACCAAGCCCAACAAGAACAACATTAACATTTTAATTTTCATACTTTTTTTCTCCTTTTGTGTTAAATATACTTTAGTTTACCACTATTTTTTTGCAATTTGCAAGTCAAAATATACTATTTAGTTTATATCGGATACCGTGCATATATAAATTTGATTATTGATGCTCCTGGAAATTACTACTAATGCTATGCATATTTCCGGTATCATCCATTAGATTTATTATTTTTATTGAAAAGAGGATAAAAATCAGATTATTTGTTATGATATTATATTCATTATTAGTTCAATATCATTCCTATGAGGTAGTCAACATGATTAATGTGAGTATAATCGGTGCTGCAAGTTATACTGCCGGAGAGTTATTGAAACTACTTATCAATCATCCGGAAGTTAAGTTGGTCATTTTAGAATCGAGTAGCAGCGCTGGGAAAAAAGTCGCTGAAGTCCAGCCGGTTCTCAAGAATCGGGTTGATATCACACTGCAGAAATATGATATTAAATCGATTGCTGCTAATTCCGATTTGGTTTTCATCTGCCGGTCAGCCGGTGGCTCGATGAAATATGTCGCGGAATTATTGAACCAATCGAAAAAACTTAGAATCATCGATGTGGGTTCCGATTTCCGATTGAATAATCCCAAAGATTATGAAGTGTGGTATAAATATACCCATGAAGAGCTGGGCTTGTTAAAGCAATCGGTTTATGGCATGCCGGAATTATACGCTAAAGAAATCAAAACCGCCCGGTTAATCGCCAATCCCGGGTGTTATGCGACTAGTGTTATTTTAGGATTAGCGCCGATACTAGCTAAAGGATTGATTTATCCGAATAAGATATCGGTAGCCGCATATTCCGGTATCTCCGGTGCCGGGAGAACCTATAAATCCGGGTTTAATATGTTTCTGGATTTATATGGCAATATCCGGCCGTATAAAGTTGCCTTACATCAACATATTCCTGAAATCGAGCAGGAATTAACTCACGTATCCGGTCATCCGGTTAAATTAACGTTTATTCCTCATGTTCTCCCGATAGATAAAGGCATATTAAGCACCATCTTTGTCCAGCCGAAAAAGAAAATTGACCTGGATGAAATAATCGCGGTGTATACCAAATTCTATCAAGGAAAACCATTTATTCGGATTTATGGGAAAACCGAGTTTCCGCAGGTCGCATATGTAGTTAATACCAATTTCTGTGATATCGGATTGGCTATCGATAACCGAACCGGAGCGATAATCATCTTTTCAGCGATCGATAATTCGATTAAAGGTGCCGGCGGCCAGGCAATCCAGAACATGAACCTGATGTTTGGGCTACCTGAAACAACAGGACTGCTTTAAAATGCCAAATGCCAAAATCCCAATGTCAAACAAAGCCTAAATGCCAAATATCCAAATAAACCGATTGTTGAGAATTTGAACTTTGGATTTTGTTTGATCCGCCGCGGCGGATTGAACTTGGGCATTTGAACTTATTAAACTATGTGGTTTTTCGTTTATTTATCAGTTTTTATCATCGCATTCCTACTCTCAGCAATCTTGACTCCGATTGCTAGACGAGTAGCATTTCGGCTAAATATCGTCGACCATCCTGGTGAAGAGCGGAAAATTCATACTGAAACCAAGCCATATCTTGGTGGTGCAGCGATTTTTATCGCATTTAATCTGGTTATTGGCATCGGTCTATTCTGCGCGTTAACTCCGGTATCTCAATCGCTAACCTTCTTATCATCAAACGTTACCCAATATCTATCCAATGTCAAATCGGTGCTGCCAAAACTAGTCGGTTTATTTATCGGTAGTGTTATCATTTTCCTACTCGGTCTTATCGATGATATGAAACGATTATCTCCGGTTAAGAAACTTATCGGCCAGATTATTGCCGGGCTGATTGTTATCCTATTCGGGGTTAGAATCGAACTGTTTATACCCAATATATATCTATCCGGAGCATTGACATTATTATGGTTAGTTGGAATTACTAACGCCTTTAATCTGCTCGATAATATGGATGGTTTATCTTCAGGAGTAGCAGCGATAGCAGCTTTAATTTTCGCCTTATTTTCGATACAGTTTAACCATTATTTTATCGCGGTTATTCTCCTAGCATTATGCGGCGCTATTTTCGGATTTCTACCCTATAATTTTTATCCTTCAAAAATATTTATGGGTGATGCCGGGAGTATGTTTATCGGATTCGCGTTATCTACCTTAACAGTTTTAAGCAGCTATTATTCTACCGATGCGCCAACCTTTTTACCGGTGATTATGCCGCTCTTAGTTCTCAGCGTTCCGATATTCGATACCATCTCGGTAGTCATCATCAGGATTCGCCGGCATTTGCCTGTCTATCAAGGAGATACGAATCATTTTTCACATCGGCTGGTAGCACTCGGTATGACTCATCGGCAAGCGGTTTTAACTATTTATTTAGTGACCTTATGTATCGGATTAAGTGCAATGTTACTTCGTCATCTCAACTGGTTCGAATCGATTCTTATCCTTATTCAATCGATATCGATTTTTATCATCATCGCTTTCTTAGAAACTGCTGGTAGAAAAAGAAACTCAAAAACATAAAAACCAAAAAACCGAAAAATATTGGTATATTAGATGAATTAGTCTTGTGTTTCTCGGTTTCTCGGTTTTTAGGTTGTAGATAGCTGAATTTATTAGAGTTAGCTAATTCCTATTTTTCTTTTGACAAAGCCCGCCTTTGAGTGTTATACTTTTTATACCTTAAAACCTCACTGAAAACCTAAAAGGACGTTTCCTATAATAGATTTTCCCTTCTATCGGGAATAATTATCTTGTTGTACCGAGGAGTAATTTAATTTAAGTATGAAACTTAAACTGAGTTTTATATCATTACTTATTCTATTCCTATTCATTACGCAATCCCTATCTACGGTAACCACAGACCTTACGCTGGATGGCTGGATTAAAGCTAAAGGACCAACGATATATCCTAAAAATAAGCTTACTGAACATGTCAATGGTGCCGCTGAAATATATTATACCTACAATATTAACGATGTAACGGTTTTCGAATTCCAGAAACCTAATGGCTCTTCAATTGCAATTGATATCTATGATATGACCTTACCGGAAGATGCGTTTGGTATCTATAGTTTCAATCGGTCGGGAAGTAAAGAATTCGTTCCGGTAGGAAATGAAGGGATAATCTCTTCTGGACAATTAGATTTCTGGGTTGATAAATTCTATATCCGGGTTTCGGCTGGAATAAATTTTAAGATATCAACTACTGAATTTATTAGTCTTGGCAACCAAATCGTTTCTGCTTTAAAAGCCGAAAAAGGTGAAGTCCCGAAACTAGTTAAAATGCTGCCGAAAAAAGGATTGGTTGCAGGAAGCCAGATTTATTTCCATAAACAGCTTATCTTGGATAATATCGCTCCGGAAGTGAATAAACAGTACGATATGCATTTATCCGATAAAACCGATGCAGTTTATGCTGAATATAATTTCGATTCGACTATCGGGAAACTGATTGTTGTTGAATATGCTAATAAAGTTGATATGCGAAATGCGTTTTTAAGTCAGAAAGATACCGAACCGATTCATATTGGGATGCTTAAAAAGTACTTTATTCTATTGATCAATATGAAACCGGAAAAGGAAAAAGCGCTAATCGCCGAGTTAAGCGATAATTTCTAAAAGTAACTAGCTATTATTGTAATTTGATCTAATGAAAAAAATTTCGCGAAGAGAATTTATTATTAAAAGTTCTACTTTCGCCGGGGTGGTTGCGGCAGGTAGTCTTCCGATAAAACCTATTATCTCCGCTGCCAAGGCGGGCCAGCCTACCTCAACTACCCCTTCTACCAAATCGATTATTGCGGTAGCGCAAAAAGGAGCACCGGCAGAGTTAACCAAACGAGCGGTTAAATCGATTGGAGGAATAGGGAAATACGTTAAAAAAGGCGATATTGTTCTGGTTAAACCTAATATCGGCTGGGACCGACGGCCGGAACAAGCGGC
>JBHGBB010000156.1:0-9606 GCA_041946755.1 bacterium
TAGCACCTTTCCAAGCCCAATATCGGACCGCACCCAACCTGATGCAGGTGTTTATCTTAATCCAGCATAGTGTCCAGACTATCCAGCGAATGCAGGAAAGACCCTTAGAATATGAGCAGTTTGAATTGGAATATAGCTATATGCTGACTCAGCAGATGGAACTAGTTATGGGATATTATACCGATATATTAGCCAAACTCCATCAAGAACAGGAGAAAAAACTGCAGACTTTAACCACAGATTCCACAGATTCCACTGAACTAAAATAAGCGCAATAAAAAAAGCGAGAAGCTAGGTAAGCTTTTCTCCTAGATTCTCGCTTCTCACTTCTTATTTATACTATTTTTTCCGCATGTCGCCGTACCAGTTATTCACATCATCCGCATCAGTTCCGCCGCCGCTGGTACTACCATTCGTGGTGGTCTCGTTCGACAATCCATTTTTCCCTTTCGAGAAAATTTGATAGGTTAATGGGCTCTCATAAACATCGGTGCTATTAGAATTATAGGTGCCAAAATAAGTGACACCGGAAGTACTCGAAGCCCAATCCTGTTGAGTAGTATAGTCGGCGTAAACGATATAACTATACGGTTCTTCCCAAGGATCGAGAATCAATTTCTCGTCAGTCGATAACCGCATCTTTTTGATATCCAGGTACGGCCCGCGCCATAAAGGAGAAGTGGTCGCAACGCTTCCGCTCATACTTACCGTTAATGCTTTCAGTAACACCGCATTCCCATATTTATAGGTAGCCGCATCCGGATCCGTAGAAGGCGGGAAATTCCCTAAATCGATTTGATATAAGGTTATCGCTCCCCGGATTGCATCGATATCCGCGATTGCCTGAATATACCGGGCATCGGTAGCTTTATTCGTCACTACCAAGACAATCGCCATGGTTAAAAGCAAAATAACAATCAAAACCACTAAGATTTCAGTAACCGTAAATCCATGTTTATTCATCATAAAGTATATATATATAAAACCGAACCAAATATCGCTAGATAAGATTAAATAAACAGGGGAAAAACGTTCCCGTTGTTTCCCCTGTCGACACTTACATATTCAAAATATTAATGGGTCCGTTTCCGTTCGTCGCCATACCAATTATTCACATCATCGGCATCGGTTCCACGTTTCCCGGTTAAATCGGCATTATCACCCTGATCGGTATATCCATTCATACCCATCGAGAAAATCTGATAGGTATTGGGATTGAAAAATCCGCCGGTATCCGGACCATAAGTTGCGCCGGTTCCAATCATTCCGCCGGCAGTAGAAGCTGAGGCGGTAGTGTAATCCGCAAATGCGACATAGATGTACGGATTATTCCATGAATCAAGAATATTGCCGGTAGTATCGGTCCGTTCCAGTTTCATATCGAGATACGGCCCTTTCCAACTAGCATTGCCTGTACCCAAACCGGCTACTAACGCTTTCCGCATTAAAGAACATCCGGCAAAACCCGGATCTGAGGGCGGAAAATTCCCGACATCGCTCTGGTATGAAGTTATGGCCGTTTTTATCGCATCAAGATCGGCTATTGCTTGCGTATATCTTGCTTCGGTGGTTTTAGCGGTAATAACAGGAAGAATAACTGCGGCTAGGATACCTATAATAAGTAAGACGATAACTAATTCGGCTAAAGTTATACCTTTTTGCATAAACTTTTGTTCCCCTCCTTTCTATCCTCTATTTTTTATATTTCCCTACTTTTTTTACCTGATACAGTATACGAGGTTTAGCTCGTCCTGTCAATCTTTTTTATCTAAAAGTATATACAATATTATCAGCATCACTATTAATATCCCCATCTTTACCCGGGCTAATAATAGCAAATCGGTCTATTGTAGCATTAGAAAATGATGGCGTTCCTCCAATGTTAACACCTTTGTAATCTATTAGATATCTCCAGGTACAAAGATAATATTCGTTACCCCAAGGATCAATTGGTCTAGGATCTCCGTTTAGCGTAGACTGTCGTTGATAGGTAACAAAAGGACCTTTCCATTTCCGGGCTTTATCATTGGTGGGTAAAAAGCCGATATTAGGAGGAATTTGACCGCTAACCGTTTTCGCTTTTCGTGAGTAATTCACCCCATCATTAGCGCTATATCCAGTATCTGGATCAATTAGCCAATAATTTGTTGAATACCCATTAACGCCAACACAGTCAGCATTTCCACTTACATAATCTGCGAGCGGTCCCGGGACATCATTTAATACCGGTAATGGTACCAAATAATCATAATTCGCTTCAACTTCCATTTCTGCTTCTGCCATTTTCTTCATTTCGAAATAGGCTGCGGTTGCTCGGGCACTATCTCGTTTCCCCTGAAATACTAAAAACGAAACTAAAGATAGAATTCCGACGACTACCACTACCGCTAGCACTTCGATAAAGGTAAACCCAAATTGATGTATATTTTCTATTTTCTTTTTCATAATCATATCGTTAAATTAATTAAAACGGAACAATAATATCGTCGCCGGTATATCCTACTGCTCCTTTATCAAAATCGCGCGTGGTATTCTTGCCGAAACTGACTAATGTAAATCGGTCAAAAACAAACCTATTATCTGTTATTGCAAGATCTGGATTAATTGATCCATAATTGTAAGGTAAGGTTTGATTCGGTCCATAAAGCCGATAAGCATTTCCCCATGGATCCAAGGGAATACCATATCTTGAGATTTCTCCAAAACCACCTTCTGGATATACATCGCTTGTATCCACTCCTAGCATATTAGATTGTGCTCCTTTTTGTTTAAACTGCATATAAGGACCACGCCAATCCCCTTGTAAATCCACATTGTTTTTACTCGCAAATAACCCGGACGTATCAATTGCTCTACCATCATCAAGACCTATTGAATATTCATACCATCCTAATGAAGAATTCCCCTGGTTCCCTGGAGTATCATTTAATAATCGAAGCATTACATAATAGCCGGTATCGAGTTCTATTGCCTGTTCCGCTTTAGCCATTTGCAACATTTCCGACCGGGCGGTATTATATCGCGCATCATCAGTTCTTTGCGTAAATCGCGATACCGCTACCGCGACCAGCACTGCAATAATAATCACCGCAATAAGAATTTCAAGAATCGTAAATCCGGCCTGTCTTGATTTCGGATTTGTCATAAGATAAAGCCTCCAGTATAATCTGTGTAATCTATTAAAAAAAAATCGCTATAATCGTATACTTAAAATGGCATCCTGATATCATCGCCGACCGGAGGTCCCCACGGTGCGGTAGTTTCACTTTCCCAAACATAATTCGGTCCGCTGCTCCAAATTACCGGAACCTGGGTGTTGGTACTATCCGTCGCCGAGGCTGATATCGGTCCAAACACTCGATATGGCTTTCCCCAAGGATCAACCGGCAAATTCAGGGTGGTATCAAATTTCTGGAATACGATATACGGTCCTTTCCAGATTTCACCTAGACTAGCCAGTACCGGCTGATTCGGATCTCCACTTAAGAAGTAACCGGTAGAAAAATTCGACTGCTGACCGCCATTAAGCCAAGTATCAAAACTCCAGACCGTTACCACGGCGTACTGTGATGGAGTAACCTGCATCAGGTTACTGGGAAAAACATACATGCCGGTTTCCGCATACGCCAGCGCTTCCATTTTCCCGATCTGCTGCATTTCATCTTTAGCCGCGGTAATTTTCGCCTCTTCAGTTTTCTGCCAATATTTCGGAACCACTATCAGTGCTAAGATCGCGATAATCGCTACCACGGTTATAATTTCCGCGGCAGTAAATCCTCGTTGATGTTGTCTGTTTTTTACGACCATAATATTAAGTTCTCCTAAAGTTAAAATAAGAGTTTCAAATCATCCCGCTGTCGTTGAGATACTGGACGCGTATTCAACTCGGCATCGGTTAATTCCCGATATCGATATATACCTTGTGTAGCATCGATGGTATCGATTGCATACTCCGGAACCATGTTTTTTCCATAACAGATAACCATTACGGTTACCGGTATACCGGTAGGATTGACCATAAACGTCGAACTGGTATCAACAAGTAGAATTAACTGATATCGCTGATTCCATGGATCAAGCGGATTCCCTTGTGCATCAACTTTTTTCAATATGGTTTCCGCTAGATAAGGACCATGCCATTGTGCGGTATTAAGCGAGATGTTTAACGGTGGATCTATTAACCTTGGTCCTAAAGGACCGTCCCAGGGAGATGCCGTATCATAGGCAAACCGGTCTGGTAATGTCGGTGACATCAAGTCTTTATACGACCAGAAGATGCCGGTGTCATTATGTGCCCAAGTTTCTGCGGTAGATAGCTGTTTCATTTCGGCATTCGCTACACCTTCTTTTGCGATATTTATTACCCGCTGCCAACTAAGCGTTGCCATAGATGCAATCAGTGCGATAATCGCTACCACAATAAGTATTTCCATTAAAGTAAACCCAGCATAGTTTTTTCTTATCATAGTTACAAAAGTATCCTTGGCGGAATAGGCGCACTCTGGTTGCGCCATCGCAAAATACCGATTTTGCTGTTATTTTCTATACAAAAATATATTACGTTAACGTACTTCTGTCAATCTTTTTTTTAAGTATTATCAATAAATCTAACAGAATAAACGGTTTGACTATTATATCTTAACCATTTTAGCATAAAAACTCAAGTTTTACCGCTATTAACCATATATAAAGTTAAATTTACCGGTTATTCTACTGAAATCGTTGCTGATACGACTCCATCAGTCGGGTCACCGGAAGCGCCTAAAATATCCCGATTTTGTGTACTAATCACCGTAGTCCCTTTACTCGCATCGCTAACAAAAATATATGTAACTCGACTGCCAAAAGCTTTCTTTTTAGCATACCAATTAATGGTAGCAATAGCACCGGAATAATAAAAATTCCCGGTTTTGTTTTCTATTCCAAATCGGATAATCCCCTTTTTTTCATCAATTTCATTAACTATAACTTTCGCAGCAGGATATTTTGCCGGTACAATCTTCGATACGATATCTTTCACTGCTAAACATTCCGGATTGTATTTAATCATCACTTCTGCCAAATCATATCCCGTTCCACGCGGATTATTAATCACAATATCTTGCGCAAATAATGCTCCCTGTTTAATCCGGGCACTTAATGGGTCAAATAATAAGGTTACTGATCCGATGTTACTTCCAGAGCCCCGAACAATACTGGGCATTGCGGGGGTAGGTGCTGGGACAGGTGTCGGTGTTGGAGTAAGTGCCGGTGCCGGTCTAGGAGATGGTACCGGTCTAGCAGGTGGTACCGGTGGCCCTGAAGGTCGTGGTCCCGGAACCGGTTGAGTGTCTTTTTCAGATGGCGCAACAGTATCATATCTTGCCTTTCGTCTCATTTCGGCGAAATCATAGGGGGTTTCGGTTGCAACCTGCGCTTGTACTGTGACACCAACTAGGAATATATCGAAAACAACTAAACTAATGATGCTAAATCTGGTTATCCAATTCGAATATCCTGTTAACATTAATCTTATCATTTATCACACTCGTTTTCTAAATAATACTTTTACCGGTTTCTCTGACCGATCAATTACTACCAGCAATGAACTGGTAACCGTGGTCTTTTCTTTACTTATTGAACCGGTTGCATGGAGGGTAAAAATATCCGACCGTACGGTCAACCAATCGGCCATCTGGTTAAAAAATATCTGTTTTTCATGCTCATCATCTACGATACCATTCCCGTCATCATCAATATTTACGATGCCGCAAAATCCCGGGATTACAGCCAAATCGGTTATTTCATTAAATTTGCCGTTCAAGGTTCGATAATTAACGATTTCTTCTGATAGCGACAAAGTCATACCTGGAACGGCCATCAGAACATCGGCTGATGCGGTATTGATATTTATTTTGCCTATAATTTTATCATCGGAAGAGAGAGATAGCAAATCGATAATATCGGCAAACCGGATGCCGGTTGTTGCAGTATCGATACTCACCGTAACCCAGGGTTTATCAGGCAACGCAGCGCAAACATATCCCAAATCGCCGAGTCCAGTAAACGCGAGATTCAATATTTCGGTTAACGCGGTTTCATCCGCGGTGCTTTTCGGTGGTGAATAAGCATTGTTCTTTGCATATGGGGAGCCACCACTACAGGTATAGAACTGATTAACCCGGGGATCGTTCTTTTCCCAGGAAACATTTTTATCGGCATTACCATAGGTTATTTCATCAATCAGATTCCCGCTGGCATCATAAAGACGAAGCGTATCTCCGCTTTTTGATAAGCTTAAGGTCTCATTGACGACCAACTGCGAACTACCTACGGTACCATAGTTGGTTTTAAAACAATACCCGTCCGGAGTTCCGCCGTCATATTCAGCATCATCTTCATATTCATCGGTAATAATAAAATATCCTTTGGCAAGGATGGTACCGGAAATATCGATACTGCCAAACGCGCCGTCGATCTTCCATCCATCAACCACAATATCTTCGTCAAAAGGATTATAGAGCTCGATATATTGTCCATCGTTTCCATCCGCATCCGGAGTAGAAGAATAGGGCATGATTTCGTTGATATACGGGACTTTTTCGATTCCGCGATAGGTAGTCCCTTGCACCGTCAGTAGCGTTGGAACATTATCGGTATCCCGATAATCAATAATATTCACTGCCAGTTGTGCTGCTTTCTGATCGCCTAATGTCGGCTGCAGTTTATTATATATCTCTGTTGCGGTAGCGGTATTGATATTAATCTTTTTCTGTCGATGTTTATCAACATTAGCGGTAGCTGAGTAAACAGTAACATAATCGCCAATCGTATTATATATCGTATCCCCGACTACGGTTCGTACCGCATCCGGTGAAGTAAGCTTCCCGGCTGAATATGCTGAATAGAGCTCTTCGGCAACGGTTTCCGCTACATAACTGGGATTGGTATATCCGGCATGATCAAATCGAACAGTAAGAAATTGATTGAGGTCAAGGCCGCCGCGCGCATTATATTTTACGGTATCGCAAGCTGCCAACAGATTCAGTTTACTTTCTTCATCAGCAATAATAACTTTGGGATTGGTACCGGTAGTAATCTGGCTTAATAAAACCAGGGGAGAAGTTACTTTCTGCGTTTTCAGATTGGTTTTAATCAAAGATGCTGTAGTATCGATATTAATCGTTTCTCCGCCGTAAGCAATTAATTCACCCTGAGCGGTAGTCATCGAACTTAACAGCGCTTGGGTAGCATTAGTAATCCCGGTTTCGGCAACATAATCAGCTTTAAATCGATCGGCAAAATTTGTGGCTGCGGTTAACTCTGTTCGCATTACATAGACAAATGAGGTTCCAATGATCGCCAATACCGTTAATATTGCCAACACCAATAATAACGATACCCCTTGTTGGGAGTAATGCAATTCGGATTTCGGATTTCGGATTTCGGATTTCATGGTTTGTTTCTTTTTATGGTAATGTTACCATGGTTGTATACGTATGCGGATTTAATTGTCCGGTTTCATCTTCTATGGTTACTGCCACATGCACCGATTTCGGAATTGTGGAATCCGAACTCCAGTTCTGCTGCCAAACAGTGGTGGTCGTATCCCAACATAGAACATTAAATTCGAGCACCGAAAAAGCAATAGGATCTTCATCGGTATTTTTCTTTCGCATTAACCGTTTTGAAGTATCAACATAATACATTAGATGGTTTCCGGTATTGGTATAGAACTCGATGGTATCTTTGTCATAGGTGCAATCTTCATCGATATGTGCATCATCTAAATCCGCACCGTCACCATCCAAATCGTCGGCACTAATATTAAAATCGCCATCATTATCCTGGCCATCGCGAACTTCTTCATCAGTTCGTCCATCACGGTCGTTATCAATTCCATCACCTTTTTTGTTTAACGAGGTATCGTTAGCAACGAGAAAAGGTTCGCTGGTACTAACCGTAACGGTTCTCAAGTCTTCTGAAAGGCGGGTTAATACCGCTCGGGCGGTTTCCGCCATATACACTTGGGCTTTACCCTTATTATATCCACCCAGCACTGTTTTGAATGTTACATACAGCGAGCCGGTAATAATTATGGTTATAGCCAATGCAATTAATACTTCCATTAACGTAACCCCGCGTGATTGCGGTTTGCTTATTACAGATGGCGGATTCAGTTTAAATACTGGTTTGTAATTCATAACTCCGATTGATATCCCAGGTAACGGTAACGGTTACAAGCCGGGTAGTTCCTCCTCCGGCAACAACTTTAACGGTCCATTGAAATCTTGGCTCCAAGGGAAACTGGATCGGCCCTTTATTGGTTCCGGTAATCCAGAGAGTATCGTCTCGTTTAATATCTTCCATTTTCTGCTGTGCGAGTAGGGTCGCAATACTTAAACAATTCGTCTGATTCGCAGCGGTCATTCCATGCGGAAATAACAGCACTAAACTTAATAAGCCGATGGCAAAAACCGTCATCGCAATCAGTACTTCGGTTAATGAAAAACCATTCCCGTGTGGATGTAATCTATTTCTTCTCATGCGGATATATTTTACTAATTGCCGTTGATGGATATATTACGACACTATAGAATTTTGTCGTATCGGTCTGATTATCGTTTCGATTGATGAGATGGACAATGCGCGATTGCGCGGTACCATCGGAATTAAATTCGATATACTCGTAGGTACTGGTACTATCAGAGACATCGGTGATCAACACCGATTCCGGCAGCCATTTGGGATCGGTAACCTGTTTTTGCCAAAACGGATTCCCGGCAGTATCGAGCGCATAACGGTCGATCCAGAAACTTTGGCGGGTACCGACTCCACTCGACCCGGGATTCGGGTCTTTTAGTTGGATGGTTACCCGATGGGTTGAATTGATTGAAATCGCAGAACTGCGCGCCAAATCGAATGTACTTTTGATGTCTCGAGAAGCGGTATCAAGCTCAGACCCCGCGATAAATCGGACATAACTATAGACGATAGTACCGAGCGCGATCCCAATAATAACCAGCGTGACCATCAGTTCGGTCAAGCTAAATCCTGCATGCCTGTTTCTCATCATAACTCTCATTTACGCAAGTATATATCAGTTTCTTGGTAACGTCAACCCCAAAAGGCAGTCCAAAGTGAATAGTCCGAAGTCCGAAGTCAAAACCTTAGGACTTAGGACTTCGGATTGGCTTTTCGGACTGTCTTTCCGGTAACCTTATCTAACTGCGCTAATGCGATTAGGAAATTATATTGCGCCTGTGCGAAATTGGTTTCCGCCCGGGTTAAAGCAACTTTCGCATCTAATACCTCTAAATTGGTACCCACGCCATTGCGATACCGGGATTCGGATAACCGGAAACTCTCTTTCGCCTGTTCAATCGTCTTCTGTTGGGAAATAATCACTTCCTGCGCGCTCTGGATATTCAGGAGCGCTTGTTCTACTTCCAAGTTAATGGCTAACTCCAGCTGCTGTTTCTCAAACCGGAGTTTCTCCAGATTCGACCGCTCCTGCGCGACTTTCGCTTTCGTCGCCCAGCCGTCGTATAATGACCAAGAGACGCCGACGATCGCCGTTGAATAATGGAGCCAGGGACCGAGGTCGGCATTCAGTTCGGCGCCGGC
>JBHGBB010000157.1:0-9601 GCA_041946755.1 bacterium
ATCTTGCGGTAATCCATACCCTTCCAACCCGATAATCTTACGCGGATTATTGGTAATCAATCGAATTGAAGTTAATCCTAAATCCACCAGCATCTGAGCACCGACTCCATAATCTCTTAAATCCGGTTTAAATCCTAGTCGTTCATTCGCTTCAACGGTATCGAGCCCTTCTTCTTGCAAAACATAAGCACGCAATTTATTCTGTAAACCAATCCCGCGCCCTTCCTGCCGCATATACAGGAGTACACCGAGTTTCTCTCGTTCAATCATTTGTAATGCAGCAGCAAGCTGTTCTCCGCAATCGCATCGTAACGAATGGAATACATCACCGGTTAAACATTCGGAATGAACTCGAACCAGAACATTCTGTTTCCCGGCAACATCTCCTTTAACCACCGCTAGATGATATTGATCATCAACGGTGGTCTGATATCCGATAAGTTTAAATTCTCCGAACCGAGTTGGGAACCGAACCGTTACTGCCCGACTGACTAATTTCTCGGTTTTCCGCCGATATGCAATTAGATCTTTGATAGTGATTATACCCAAATTATGTTTCTTTGCGAAAGCAAATAATTGCGGTACCCGTGCCATAGTACCATCTTCATTTAATATTTCGCAGATTACTCCTGCCGGATATAATCCCGCTAGTTTCGCTAAATCGACTGCGGCTTCGGTATGTCCTGCGCGGATTAGCACCCCTCCTTCTTGCGCTTTAAGTGGGAAAATATGTCCCGGTCGAGCTAGGTCTTCCGGTTTCGATTTCGGGTCTAGCGCGACTTTAATAGTTTGCGCCCGGTCATGCGCCGAGATACCAGTAGTAACTCCGCGTTTTGCATCGATTGATACGGTAAATGCCGTTTCCATATGGCTGGTATTATTCATTACCATCGGTAAAACATGGAGGTCACTTAGCCGTTTTGCTAACATCGGCAGACAAATCAGACCTCGACCGTTAGTCGCCATAAAATTAATCGATTCCGGGGTTACCTTTTCCGCAGCCATAACCAAATCCCCTTCATTTTCCCGGTCTTCATCATCGACCACCACCAACATTTTCCCTTGTTTGATTCCTAAAATAGCTTCTTCAATAGAGTTAAATTTCATAGAAACTTCACAGATTAGTACAAATGAAATGATACTTGATTAACGCAGAAATCCGAATCAGCGTTAATCAGCTTCTTTTTATCGTGCGCTAATCTGCGCATTTTTTTGTATATATTTTGCCAGCATATCGGTTTCGATATTGACCATACTTCCAACCGATTTTTTACCTAACGTGGTCTGTTCTGCGGTTAACGGAATCAGACCAATTGTAAATCCTTGCCGTAAAACGTTAATCACCGTTAAACTTATTCCATCAATGGCTACACTTCCTTTCGGAACAATCGATGCTAAGATATTTTGATTAGCCGTTATTTCGAGTTCAAACAACTCTTGGCGCCGGATAATTTTCCGGAGTTTCCCGATACCATCGATATGTCCGGCAACAAAATGACCATTCACTCGATCCTGGTAGCGTAATGCGCGCTCTAAATTTACCAGGTCACCCGGTTTTGCGATCGCGAAAGTCGTTCGTTGAACTGTTTCCGGCATAATATCAGCTGCAAATTCAGTGGCGCTGAATTTTGTTACGGTTAAACAAACCCCATTAACCGCAATACTATCTCCAATATGAATATCTTCGAGTATTTTTTTTGCGCTAATCTGTACTCGTTGCGACAATCCTGATCTCTGGACACGATTTAGTTTGCCGATTTCTTCTATTATTCCAGTAAACATAATTAATATAATCTAAAGGCAGAAGCCTAAAGAACATAAACCTAAGAAGAATAATGCTATCTTAGGATTCTAGACTTAGAACTTAGGCCTGGCTTTCAAGTATGCTTCAATTTTAATATCTTCACCGATTCTCTCTACCTGAACCTCATTTAATTGAACCGCTTGATTTAGCTTCTTAATCCCTACTCCACCGATAGTACTCGGCGCTTCTTTCCCACCAATAAGCTTTGGTGCCAGGAAGAATATCAGTTTATCGATTACTCCGGCTGATAAACAGCTCCAGGCGATTCCCGAGCCCCCTTCAATCAACACCGATAGAAGCTGCTCCTGACCAAGGGTAAAAAACAATTTCTTGATATCAACCCGATTATTCTTCCCGGGGATAATCAGGAGTGGAATCCCTGCATTCCGATATTTCTTCTGTCGATATTGCGGGATTCGATTCGGCATCACCAGAATAGTTTTCGCTATGCTGGTCTTGAATATCCGTGCAGATAACGGTATTTCTCCCCGGTTACATACGATTATTCGTGTCGGTTGTTTTCCTTGATATTTCGGTATTCGAACGGTCAACTCCGGGTCGTCTTGTATAACCGTATTCTCTCCGACTAATATCGCATCTACACCCGCTCGCAGATGATGTACATATTCTCGCGATTGAGTGCTGGTAATCCACCGGGATTCACCGGTACTGGTGGCGATTTTCCCATCTAGACTCATGCCTAACTTTAGGATACCGAACGGTAAATCGGTTCGGATATATTTAAAAAAAGGTTCGTTAAGTTTTTTCGATTCCGATTCTTTCAATCCCACTTCAACTTTAATACCCGCTTGTTTTAACCGCGAGATACCTTTACCGAAGATTATCGGATTCGGGTCGATACTGGCAGCAACTACCCGGGTTATTCCAGCCCGAATTATTCGGTCGGTACATGGCGGCGTTTTTCCATAATGACAACATGGTTCCAAGGTTATATAGAGGGTTGCGCCTTTAGCTTTATTCCCAGCCTGGTTCATGGCAATGATTTCTGCATGGTCACTGCCGGCATAATGGTGATATCCCTGACCAACGATACTATGGTTCCGAACCAATACCGCACCGACCATTGGATTGGGACTGGTCAATCCATATCCTCGTTTCGCTAACTGCAATGCGCGAAGCATATATCGTTCATCAGCCGATTGCATAAAATAAAAAAACCCCAGTTACTCCCGATTCCTCAGAGTAAATGGGGGTTAGTAAGTATCAGATATCAAGTTTCAAGTACCAAATTTACAATTACCAATTTTGGTACTTTATACTTCGTACTTGGTACTTGTTTCTCCCTCTTTCATCCAGACTGTAACGGTCGGCTCTGGAATTGCACCAGATCGATCCCTCACATGAACTATGTGAGAGACAGGTGGGCTATACCACCGGTAGGGAATTACACCCAACCCTGAGGTTATCCCGCAACTAAATTCTGCTAGGTTTATAGCACAATCTTGCGGGAAATTCGTTTATATTCAATTAAATATTTATACCAAAATATTATCGGTCTTGTCAAATTACCGCACTATTTTGTTTTTAATTACATAAGTTGAATTATAATACTCGAATCCATTTCTTTGCTATAATAATAATCCTATGCCAAAGATAACACCAACTATTTCTATCGATTCCAAGGATTAACTCATGCGAATCGGAATAGATATCTCCTGTTTAGCTGCACCAAAAACTGGCGTGGGTTTATATACCTATCATCTTATTCAAGCTTTATTAGCCATAGATAAGACAAATCAATATTATCTATTTTCAGCACAACCGGTACACTTACCGGATTCGGTTAAAACTGCTGCAACCGTTATTACTCATTCACATTACAAGATAACCACGCCATTTTGGGAGCAAATTCAGCTCCCACGGCTCTTAATTAAGAATCAAATTGAGGTTTTCCATACCCCAAACTATATCACTTCGATATTTAGCTATATTCCAACGGTTATCACGGTTCATGATTTATCGGTTTTCTTATTCCCGCAAATGCATCCGGTCTATCGCCGATGGCGGCATCGATTGTTATTTCCCAGCTCAGTAAAACAGGCCAATAAAATTATTACCGTTTCAGAACAAACCAAACTGGATTTAAATCATCTATTTTCGATAACCAAAGGGAAAACAGTTACCATTTATAATGGATTACCAGTATGGTTTACCCAAGAAGGAAGCCTATCCGTACAAAATTTGGAATTACCGGAACCATATATTCTTTTTGTCGGTACCATAGAACCACGAAAAAACCTTCAATTGATGCTTCAATCATTTGCGCAGGTAAAAAACCTGAACCATATACCACATAAACTAGTAATAATCGGTGGAAATGGTTGGGGCAACAACCAGATACATACTCAATTGGAGCAATATGGTATTCAAAATGAAGTCATCTTTACTGGACATCTCGAACATAATGAGCTTCCATCAATATATCAACATGCATCACTATTGGTTTTCCCATCGATTTATGAAGGATTCGGATTTCCACCCTTGGAAGCGATGGCATGCGGAATTCCAGTCATCGCCTCGAATATCTCTTCAATACCAGAAGTTGTTGGCGATGCTGGGATTCTACTGAATCTGGATAAACCTCAAATCTGGGCAGAAACGATTTACTCTGTGTTATCAGACCAACAGCTTCAGCAAGAATTACGACTTAAAGGAATCAATCGAGCGAAACAATTCTCCTGGGGGAAAACCGCACAACTTACCTTAACGGTATACGAACAAGCCGCTGCAAAAAAGAATTAGTGACGCCTATTATCTCTTCTTGATATAATAATGTAATTCAACCATAATAATTACTGTGATTCATATCGAAGTTGAATCTGGGTAACCGGATCCGACAAGCTGTATAATTATTTCTCTATGAAAATAGCGTTGGTTCATGATTGGCTAAATGGAATGCGTGGCGGTGAAAAAGTACTGGAAATATTCTGCGAGTTATATCCGCAAGCAACGATTTTCACCCTCCTCTATGATCCGACGAAAGTTAGCGAAACGATTCGGCGAATGCAAGTAATCAATTCCTCTGTCCTTCCTCGGCTTCCGTTTGGAAAATCGCAATATCGGAAATATCTACCGCTATTTCCCACCTTAGTAGAACAATTTGATTTGCGTGATTATGATTTGGTTATCAGTACCAGCCATTGTGTGGCTAAAGGTATCATTCCGGCACCGCATGCTACCCATATCTGCTATTGTTTTACTCCCATGCGATACGTTTGGGACCTATATCATGATTATTTCTCTGGTGACCGGCATAACTGGCTTTGGAACCTGGCGATACCACCGGCAATCCATTATCTCCGGTTATGGGACCGATTAAGCAGCGATCGGGTAGACCATTTCATCGCCGATTCCCAGCATGTGGCAAACAAAATCAAAAAATACTATCGGCGGGACGCTACCATAATTTATGCTCCGGTAGATACTTCGTTTTTCGTTCCGAAAACGAACAACCATCTTAGCGAATATTATCTTATCGTTTCGGCGTTCGTACCGTATAAGAAAATCGAAATTGCTATTCAGGCGTTTAATCAATCCGGAAAGCGGTTGAAATTGGCGGGTCATGGACCGGATTATCCACGATTAAAACGGTTGGTAAATACCACCAATATTGAATTTTTAGGGTGGGTTGATGATCAACAACTCTTACAATTATATCAGGGAAGCCGAGCGCTGATTTTCCCCGGAGTTGAAGATTTTGGTATTACCCCATTGGAATCGATGAGTTGTGGTAAACCGGTTATTGCTTATCGAAAAGGCGGCGTGGTAGAATCGGTGGTAGAAAATATTACCGGGATTTTCTTCGACCAGCAGACTCCGGAAGCGATTAACGATGCTATTATTCGATTCGAATCCAAACAATTTTCTACCGAACTTATCCGACACCAAGCATCGAAATTTGATAAACAAGAATTTATTCAACAAATTAAAAGGTTTATTAATCCGCTGTTGCAATAATAAATTGAATTTATTTTATCGTGAGTTCATTTCGAGATTCGCGATTCGAATTTCGAATTCGCTTCAATTAGTATGCCTAAAAAAGAACAGGAACCGCAGTTACAAATACTCTTAGTTGCAGCTGATATTATTGTTATCGTTCTCTCCTTTTATCTAGCTTTTTGGTTTCGATTTTATAGCGGTTTGATTCCGGTTACTAAAGGGATGCCCGATTTAGCCATTTATCTTCGCGCACTCTTCTTTACCATGGTAATCTGGCTGTTTATATTCCATCATTATGGTTTATATCAGATTCAGACTCAGCTCAATACCTTCCGGACCAGTAGCCGGATAGTTCAAGGAGTCCTTGTCGGCAGCATCCTTTTAATGGCGATGACCTTCTTGTTCCGGTCTCTCGATTTATCCCGATGGACTGTGCTCTATGGCATGGTAATAAATCTGGTGAGTTTAAATATCGCTCGCTATTTTTTAGCTAAGTATTTTCGATATCTGCAGCAGCAAACGACTAGAATCACCCGGATTCTTATTGTCGGTACTGGGAGCACGGCAACATTCTTAGCGTCAAAAATCCGGCAAACACCCATTTACCAGTTTATCGGATTTGTCACTGAGTTGAATGGCAATAATTCCTATACTAACGGTTCCGATCCAGACCCGATATTAGGTACCGTAGCAAATATTGAACAGATTACCACTCAACATCAAATTAACGAAGTGCTTATCGCCAGTTCTCGGTTGACTCATGACCAGATTTTAGATTTAATGCTGCAATGCGAAAAGCAGATTATTCAATTTCGCTTTGTACCGGATATGCTAGAAATTATTACCAACCGGGTAGTAGTCGATGAACTCGACGGATTCCCGTTGTTTACTTTAAAAGAGACTCCGCTAACCGGTTGGAATCTACTGCTAAAACGGTGGATGGATATTATCGGTGCAATTTTGATTCTTCTTATACTGAGCCCGATGATGCTGATTATTGCCTATCTAATCCGGCGCGATTCTACCGGCACCATTCTCTTCACTCAAAAGCGGGTTGGCGCTGATGGTAAACATTTTATGATCTATAAATTCCGGACTATGGTTGTAAATGCTGAAGCTGATACCGGACCGGTCTGGGCAACTGAAAATGATCCCCGATGTACCAAACTCGGCTGTTTGTTACGTAAATATAACCTGGATGAACTACCGCAGTTGTTTAATGTGCTAAAAGGAGAAATGAGTCTGGTAGGGCCAAGACCGGAACGGCCGTATTTTGTAGAACAGTTTAAAGACCAAATTCCACGATATATGCTGCGGCATAAAGTTAAATCGGGTATGACCGGTTGGGCGCAGGTTAACGGCTGGCGTGGTGATTCTTCCATAGCTGAAAGAACGAAATACGACCTCTACTACATCGAAAACTGGAGCCTGCTATTCGATCTGAAGATTTTATTTCTCACCATTTTCGCTCGGAAGAACGCGTATTAAGCTTTTTTACTCACTTAATATTTTTTCTATAAAATGCGTCGATATTCGCCCTCGCACGAAATCCGGGTGAGTTAATACCTGCCGATGGAATGGTATCGTTGTTTTAATTCCTTCAATAACATACTCATCGAGCGCACGCAACATCCGATTAATAGCGACATCCCGGGTTGGACCATGGACAATAAGCTTGGCGATTAATGAATCATAATGTTGCGGAATATTATATTCTTGATAGACATGGCTATCGACTCTCACTCCGGGACCACCGGGCGCATGATACGCGGTTATTTTCCCCGGACATGGCATGAAATTCTTCGCCGGGTCTTCAGCATTAATCCGGCATTCGATTGCATGCCCGCGTAACGATAGTTCCCGTTGATAGTATCCTAGTCGCTCTCCAGCAGCAATCCGAATCATTTCTTTCATAATATCCAAACCCGTTACCAGTTCTGTTACCGGGTGTTCTACCTGAATCCGGGTATTCATTTCCATAAAGTAGAACCGCCGATGTTTATCCAGGAGAAACTCAATCGTACCGGCATTTGAGTATCCCACGGCTTTCGCCGCTAATATCGCAGCATCGCCCATTCTTTTTCGTAAAGAACTATCCAACGCTAATGAAGGCGATTCTTCAATCAGCTTCTGATGCCGGCGTTGTACGGTACAATCCCGTTCTCCGAGATGGATTACATTTCCATATTGGTCTGCAAGGATTTGGAATTCGATATGCCGGGGTTCTTCGATATATTTCTCGATATATACTTCCGGATTACCGAACGCAGCATCCGCTTCGGCTTGTGCAGTACCTAAAGCTGACGCTAGGCTTATTTCAGTATGCGCAATTCGCATCCCGCGACCGCCACCACCTCCCGCAGCTTTTACAATTACCGGAAATCCCACCCGCCGAGCAACTATTCTCGCTTCTTCGATGGTTTTAATCGGTCCATCACTACCCGGTACCACCGGAATATTTACCGCCCGCATGGTTTTCCGAGCTTGTGCTTTATCTCCCATCGCTCGAATTGCTTCCGGTGTAGGCCCGATAAACTTAATATTACACGAAGCGCATATTTCCGCAAAATTAGCATTTTCGGCTAAAAAGCCATATCCCGGATGGATAGCTTCTGCATCGGCTATTTCTGCGGTACTGATTAAGGCAGGGATATTCAAATAACTCTGGCTGCTGACAGCTTTCCCAATACAGAAACTTTCGTCAGCGAACCGGACATGGAGATTATCTCTATCCGCTTCAGAATATACCGCTACCGTTTTGATTCCCAGCTCTTTGCACGCTCGAATAATTCGGAGCGCTATTTCTCCTCGATTAGCAATTAAGATTTTCTGGAACATAAAAAATGCAGCTCCTAGCCTTAAGTCTTAATGCTAAAGTTATACTTTATTTTTAACTTAGGACTTAGGACTTAAGCCTTAGGACTGCTTTTATAGTTTTTCGACTCGGAATAAAGGTTGGCCGAATTCGACCGGTTGAGCATTTTGGACTAGAATTTCTACGATTTTACATCGGAACTCGGATTTCAGTTCATTCATTAATTTCATCGCTTCTAGAATACAGAGCGTTTTATCGACTTCAACGACATCGCCGATTTCTACGAACGGTGCGGCATCTGGCGCTGGGGCGCGATAGAATGTTGCTACCATCGGAGAATTGATCGTAACCAAATTATCGGGTTTCGCTTCTGCTTTGGGTGTCACAACGGCTGGTTCTGCTGATTCCATCCCGATTTGTTTCGGCGCTTCAGGTGTTCCCGGTAAAAAAGCACCTACTGGCATTTGAACTTGAGCGGGATATCCTCGGACTATCCGGATTTTAATTCCATCTTTTTCGTATTCAAATTCTAATAACTCTTCTTTTTTCATTAAAGCAATTAACCGTTTAATCTCTTTATAGTCCATATTAAGTACTCTCCATCTCGATAATTTTGATTTTGCCTATTTCTATACAAAAACCGGGCAAAATTAGCTAAAAATACCCCTATTTTTAATCAATCCCTTTATTTAGATACAATACCGGGAAACTAACCTGTTTGTCAAGCGTAATTTTGAATTATTACAAAAAATAATGGATTTTTGCTTAAAAATAGCTAAAATAACCGGTTTTTCATTGAAATATGCAAATACATATGGATTTTATTGATTGATATTTATTGAGATCATGAATAAGCAGATAATGGAATATTATGGTCAAAATAGCAAACTTAATCCAGATATTGAAATCAGAATGGTCAATTAATAAGTCAAATCTATATTGCTATTTTTATATTAATTTAGTATAAAAATTGTTTGCCACTCCATAGAGTCGAGTCTCCGACCGGAGAGGACCTAGTGTGC
>JBHGBB010000158.1:0-9560 GCA_041946755.1 bacterium
CAAATTCGAAATTCGAATATCGAATATCGAAACAAACTTAAAAGAGAATAATACCTAATTCTTAAATTTTAATATTTCAAATTATTTTGATTCTTTATTTGAAATTTGGGTATTAGATATTGTTTAGTCCGCCTTAGGCGGATTAGATATTAGTATTTCGGATTTTAGAGATTTGTTTCGGATTTCGGATTTCGATATTCGGATTTGCTTTTAACTATGGTTTCGTATAAAGCCAAGAAAAGAATATATCGCTTTCTCCTCTATCTCGGGATGAGTGTATTCGGGATAGTAATGGTATTACCGTTCTATTTCATGATTATCACCTCATTTAAAAAGATCGAAGATGTTATTGCAATCCCGATCAGCTTATGGTTCAAGAAAGTACCGACGATTATGCCGTATAAAGAACTCTTAGTCGGGATGCCGTATCTGAACTTTATGTGGAATAGTGTTATTGTCTCCTGTAGTATAACTTTCGGCACCATGTTCTTCTGTTCGATTGCCGGGTATGCGTTTGCGAAACATCGGTTTCCCGGTAAAGAGAAAATCTTCATTTCGATGCTGGCTACCATGATGATTCCGGGCAGCGTTCTACTAGTACCGGGTTTCTTATTAATGCGGGATTTCGGCTGGTTGAATACCTATCTACCTCTCATTATCCCGGCATTATCCGGTACCTTCGGCGTATTCTTAGCCAAACAGTTTATCGAATCTATCCCCGACGATTTGATTGACGCTGCGAAAATCGATGGCTGTCCGGATTTCCTGATTTATACCTGGATCATCGTTCCATTATCGAAAGCATTATTAGCGACCTTAGCGATTTTAACGTTTCTAGGGTCATGGAACAGTTTTATCGGCCCGTTAATATTTTTATTGGATGAAGAAAGATACACTTTACCGTTAGGTATCGCGCTATTACAAGGAAGGTATACCGGCGCGGAAAATATCCAGATGGCTGGCGCAGCGTTAGCGATTATCCCGGTCTTGATTATTTTCTTCTTCTTCCAGAAACAGATAGTCAAGAGTCTATCAACCTCTGGTTTAAAAGGATAGTTTTATAATTTAAATACCAAGTTAAATGGTTAAATAGTTAAATAAGTTAAACAAAAACAAGGTTAGTAGTTAGGTCAGGGTTAGGGAGTGTCCGCCTAAGGCGGATAAGTAATTAGGTTAGGTGGTTAGTAATAGACCAACTACTCAAGACTAACAACCAAACTTACTACTTTACCTTTACCCAACTACAAATCGTATTAAGAGTTATTTATGAGTCGTAAAAACATCTATTTCGGTACCAGTGCCGGTGTGAACTGGATCCCGACTATGAAACAGAACGCGCGCGAAATAAATTTGCGGACGCTACGCGAACTGGCAGCGTTAGGGATAAAAGATTTCCAGTTAAACTTCTATTTCCAATGCTATTTAGATTTAGACCATTATGATGAATATCTAACCTTAGCGGATAAACTCGGAGTTAATATCCATTTCCTATTCCGGGAAGTAGAACCGGTACCGGAACTCGGTAATTTCTATCATGAAACGATCGGATTGATGTCTCCGGCAGAAATAGAAAGATATAGTGTAACTTTCGTTATGCCGCAGCATGGGATTATCCGGAACGGGAAGCTAAAAGGGGAAATGAATTGTAATGATATCTGGTTCACCAATCCGGTTGCCGGGAATATTAATTCCGCGAAATTATATCTCTATCCAAGGCAAACGCTAAATCCATTCCCGGAAATGGTAGAGGTATCGGAGAAACTCGAATACTATCATCCACCGAACCCGCGCGGGGTAATTGAATATCAGGCGGTAGGATTGAATAAATATAATTCCTGGGCGTATACGATTCTATTCGAACTCAGAACCCCGCGATTATGGGTATCAGCACCGGTATGGGATACCGAATATTTCGAAAAGATATATAAAGGCAGACATCTTAAAGTAGTCGCTGAGAAAGCGAAATTTAAGTCGCATCTGTCAGTAAAATCGTTTGCGAGTATTAACGAGCCGACATTCACCTGGAACGGCGGCGATGTGACCGATTCGCTGGATTTCAAAAAGCATTGGACTACCTTTTTATTAGAAACATTTAATAATGATATCAGCCAATTAAATAAACGGTTCGGCAACAGATATCATCATTTTGATGAAGTCGGATATTATCCCCGGATAGTCTATTCCGGGGGAAATCATACACATTGGTCAGGCATCCCCGGGCATGGGTTGAATTCCGGGTATGAGCTGATTAAAACTCGGTTTAAACATTGGCTGATGATGCTCTCGTTCCAAAAGATGTATGAAGGGATAAAATCGGTTTGCGGCGATTATCCGGTCATGGTGAAATTCAACTGGCTGAATATCGATGCAATGGCAAAACAAGGGTCTGGTGCATATCTCGCTGCCGGATCGCCTTGGTTAGATATTATCGGCTGGGATATGTATCCGTTATCGCTGGGGATATCCCGATTACCGGCATTATGCGGGCCGCAAGAAGTTGAGACGAAAGGATATAAACCAAGCGATTATATACCGACGATGACCAGCACCGCCGCATCAGTAGCATTATTAAGTAAAGCGTATAATAAACCCGCATGGGTAGCGGAAACCTCATGCGGTTGGCGACAGAAAGATGAACAGATTATCGCTAAGGTTACGGCAGCTAGTTTCCCGAAAATATTAGAGATGGGTATCGACCAAATCCATTATTGGGCTGTCGGTCCTTATGGCCGACCGACCGGAGTTGCACCGTATAAAATGCAGGAAAAGAAGATTGCTGACCGGATTCGGCCGATAGGAAAAGTGCTGGGACAGATTACTCAAGCGTATCGCAGGAAAAAGAGAATCGATATCCCGCAGTTTGATATTATGCTCGCATATCCGGAAGATAATGTTTTCCTATATAACGCTACCGATGATGGGCAATCGTGGGTAACCTGCAGAACGATTTGTGAACGATGCCATAATGCAGGGATAGTAGCGGTAGATGAAATGCTGGTTCCGGCATTATTACCTCATGTAAACTCCTTGATGTTTTATGATGGCTACTATCTCAGTTCGCAGGATAAAGAGCTGATTGAAACGTATGAGAAACCGATTTTAGTTCTCGGTCATGCGTTTCCAACCAACTCGGTTTTTGGAATTAATTATGAGATGAAACCGGGTAAAGAGACTGACCCTTATTGGTATTCGAAAACTCAGAATGTTATGTTACCTAATGGGAAGAAACTGAGCACCACCGGATTTGGGTTAATCCAACCGCCGGAAGGTGCAATAAGTTATTGTATCTGCCGGGTTGGGAATAAAGAGTATTATCCGTTTTTCAGTATCGGCAATCGATTGATTTTCGGATTTAAACTCGATAATCCGATGGAATATATACAGGTTATTAAATGGTGGCTGGAAAATAATTAATTAACCACAGAGCGCTCAGAGAAAAACTGAGAAAAAATGCAATTTAAAATGCTAATTGCTAAATGCTAAATTTAAAATGAGTTGTTCTCAGTGCACTCTGTGATATATAGGAGGTAAAATTTATGCTATACCCAAAGAAAGAGATTGTTAAACGATACTCGAAGAATCCGATTATTACGGCAGCGGATTTACCGTTCGCCTGTTCCGGGATCTATAATTCCGGGGTGACGAAGTTTAACGGGAAATATCTGATGTTATGCCGAATCGAAAGTATCGATATATCGAATTATTTTGTAGTCGCGTTGAGTGACGATGGTTATAAATTTAAGGTTAATGATAAACCGATATCATTACCGGACGACCCGGAGTTTAAAGAGTATACCGCTGAAATGATATATGACCCGCGAATAACTTTGTTAGAAGGGAAATATTATATCTGTTTCGCATGCCATAGTTCGCATGGGGTACGAATCGGGATGTTAAAAACCGTCGATTTCGATAAATTCGACTGGTGCGGATTTATTTCCGAACCGGATAACCGGAATGCAGCGCTGTTTCCGGAGAGAATCAATGGGCTTTATGCTCGGCTGGATCGGCCGATAGTCCCGAACGATTATGGGGATATGTGGATTTCATATTCACCCGACCTGAAATTCTGGGGTGCAGCGAAATGCGTTACCCGGCATGGGAAACATGGTACCTGGCATTGGCTGAAAATCGGGGCGGGGGCGGTACCGATAAAAACCAAACAAGGTTGGCTGGAAATCTGGCATGGGGTACATATCCTCGCTAGATATCAATATGTATATCATCTGGGAGTGATGCTTCTGGATTTAAACGATCCGAGTAAGGTTATTGCCCGCGCTAATGCGCCGATATTATCGCCGACTGAAATCTATGAACGAGTAGGGTTAACTTCGAACGTGGTCTTCACCAGCGGCGCGATTGCTGAAGATGATGGAGAAGTGAAAATATATTACGGTGGCGCGGATACGGTTCAATGCATAGCGACCGCGAAACTAGACGATTTAATCGATGCTTGTTTTAATCGCTGAAATAGCTTAGAATTAACCACAGAGAACTCAGAGATAAACCGAGTAAACATTCAATTTAAAATGCTAAATGTTTACCCCGAAGAAATTCGGGGCTAAATTTAAAATGAGTGATTCCTAGTGTACTCTGTGGTATATAGGAGGTAGAGCCTATGTTAGTTCCAAAAAAACAGATTGTTAAACGGTATGAACATAATCCGATTATTACTGCTGACGATATGCCGTTCGATTGCGCCGGAGTATATAATTCCGGGGCGACTCGGTTCAAAGACCAATATCTGATGATGTTGCGGGTCGAAAGTATCGATATCACCGATTATTTCTGGGTAGCGACTAGTGACGATGGATATAAATTCAAGGTCTGGGATGAACCGGTACCGATGCCAGACGATGCAGAGTTCCAGGAGTATGCCGGTGGCATGATCTACGACCCGCGCGTGGTGGAGTTGGAAGGCACCTATTATTTAACGTTCGCCTGCCATAGCGGGCATGGGGTGCGGATTGGATTGATGAGCACAAAAGATTTTAAGCAATATCAGTGGTTAGGCTGTATTTCCGAAACCGATAACCGGAACTGTGCGCTATTCCCGGAACGGGTTAAAGGCAGTTATCTCCGACTCGACCGGCCGATAACTCCGGGCGACCATGGCGATATCTGGATTTCGTATTCGCCGGATTTAATTCATTGGGGAAGATCGAAATGTATCGCGAAAACCGGTGGCGGCTGGTCTTGGAAAAAGATCGGAGCGGGCGCACCGCCGATAAAAACCAAACAAGGCTGGCTAGAAATATTCCATGGAGTCCATGTTATGGCGAGCGGATATGTCTACCATATCGGGGTAATGCTGCTGGATTTAGATGATCCCAGTAAGGTTATCGCCCGGGGGAAAGCGCCGATACTCTCTCCGAAACTGCACTATGAACGGGTTGGATTAACTATGAACGTAGTATTTACCAGTGGCGCGATCCCGGAGCCGGACGGAACAGTAAAAATATATTATGGCGGCGCGGATACCGTTCAATGTATCGCTACCGCCAAACTCGATGATTTGATTGATGCCTGCTATAACCGGTAATCCGGTTATAGCTATGGTTTAATAATCGATTTCGCTACCACATCAGCTACCGCAGCGCGCAAATCAGTAACGTCTCCTCCTTTAGGATGATTACGATTACAGAGTAGAATAACAAACGTTTGCGATGCCGGGTCTATCCAAACCGAAGTCCCGGTCCATCCAGTATGACCATACCCTTCTTTCGGGAAAATATGGCCGCGTTGACTGGAATATTTTGAGCCGATATCCCATCCAAACCCGCGGGCTTGGTCGGTTATAGGAGACTGATTAGTAGTCATCAGCTTAATCGTTTCCGGTTTAAATATCCTGATCCCCTTATATTCCCCGTTATTCAAGAACATCTGGCAGAATATCGCCATATCATCGGCAGTAGAAAACAATCCCGCATGACCGGCAACTCCACCCATTTCCCAGGCGGTCGGATCATGTACCTGCCCTTGTAATAATTTCCCATGCCGGAATTCGGTCGGTGCACATCGGCTCCATTTACTTTTCGGGGGCAGATATCCGGTATCTTTCATGCCTAACGGTTTGAAGATTTTCTTGGTAACATATACATTTTCCGGTTTACCGGAAACCCGGCTGATGATTTCCCCTAACGTCATATACCCTAAATCCGAATATACGAATCTCGTTCCGGTAGTATACCGGCAATGCATTTCCGCCAGGTTTTTTATTATCCCTTTATATCCCATGTTCTTCTCATAATAATCCCCGTCTGGTATTAGTCCGGAAGTATGGGTTAAGAGGTCGGCCAGGGTAATATTCTCTTTACCGTTCTGGGCAAACTCCGGGAAATACTTCGCCGCTTTTTCATGGACATCGAGTTTACCTTCTTCTACCAATTTCATGATCCCGCAGCCGGTAGCGGTCGGTTTGGTTAATGACGCCATATCGAATATGGTATCTACCGTCATCTTTTCGACTCGCGGGGTTACCATCCGATTCCCATATGCTTTTTTATAAACGATTTTCCCTTGATGCCCGACCAGAAGCACCGCGCCCGGGGTATTCTTATCAGCTATGCCAGCATTAATAACGCTATCTACCGATGCGAGTATCGAAGCCGACATTCCGACTTTATCCGGCGAGGTTGTTGGTAAATAGGCGCTGGTTGCGATAGTAGCGCTAAAGAATATGGTTACTAGGGCTACTATGAAAACAAACGATTTATTTCTTTTCATGGAAATATTTCCTTTCGGTAACTGAAATAGTTTAGCGTGAACGATTGGAGGTAAGAGAAATATCTTTATTCTCCGCATACTCTTACTTCATCTTTTGGTTATCGGCGATTGATTTTCCGATAACATTACTTACCTGGTTGATAAATCTATAGAATCGAAGTAGTTCTCCTTTCCCATCAGGATGCGTCCGATTACAGAGTAAAATCATATAGGTTTGAGTTGGAATATCCGCTCGGACAGCGGTACCGGTCCACCCGACATGGCCGATCCCTTGTTGCGGGAACGCATGCGGTCGATCGGTATCACTCGAGAAAATGCCCCAGCCGAACCCCCAATCTCGGTCTGCGGTTGGCGATTGGTTGGTGGTCATCAGGCGAACTGTTTCCGGGGTAAATATCCGGACTCTATTATATTCGCCGCCGTTGCATAGCATCTGGCAGAATATTGCCATATCATCTATAGTAGAGAATAACCCTGCATGGCCGGCTACTCCGCCCATCTCATATGCGGTCGGGTCATGTACCTGCCCTTGCAGCATCTTCCCATTCCGGAATTCGGTCGGCGCGCATCGGTTCCATTTACTTTTCGGTGGAAGATATCCGGTATCCTTCATACCTAGCGGTTTAAACAATCGTTCAGCAACGAAGATATTTTCCGGTTTCCCGGAAACCCGGCGGATGATTTCACCTAACGTAATATATCCTAAATCCGAATATACATATTTCGTTCCGGGAGTATAAGAGGTAGACATAGACGCGATATTTTTAATCACCGAGTCATAACTAAAATGCCTGTTATAATAAGCGGCACCCGGTTTGAGACCGGAAGTATGGGTCAATAGATTTAAAATGGTTACCTCTTCTTTCCCATTCTGGCCGAATCCGGGGATATATTTTGAGACTTTATCATGGACATCCAGTTTCCCTTCTTGCGCCAACAGCATGATACCACTAGCGGTAGCGGTAGGTTTGGTTAACGATGCCATATCGAAAATGGTGTTTACTTTCATCTTTTCGACATGCGGTTTCAGCATCCGATTTCCATACGCTTTTTTATATACGATTTTACCGTTCCGGGCGACTAGAATAACGGCGCCCGGAATCTCTTGGTTCGCTATATAGGTATTAATTACACTATCAACGCTGGTTAATATGGATACGGAGATACCGGCTTTATCCGGAGTAGTGGTGGGTAACGGTTTAGCCTGGCTGGTGATCGGTAAGGTTAATATGGTTACTAGACCGGTGAGATAAAACAGAGTTTTTATTCGATGCATGATTTATGGTTCCTCCGATAATGAGTTAATATAGTCTTGATATTGTATCGCTCTTTGAGACTCTGGGCAAGTTAGTAATTCGGCAAAAGGGGTTAGCTAGTCTAGCAACTGACAGCTAAAAACCAACAACTGATAGGTTTGGTACACAGTACTTGATACTTGGTATTTAAATAAAGGTTAGAATTCCAATTAAGCATACGACGAAGCGAGGTTGAAGAAGTTTAACTAAAATTTATTTATCTTTTTTTATAGGCATGGGTGTTACAATTACAAAACCAGGAATGATTCTATATTCTTTACATTTATTTATAACATAATCTTGATTTTTACATTGCTCTAATATTTCATAGTTATTTTTTAAAGCAGCTATTTTATTTAATGAAATACTTTTTTGTTTTAAATGTTCAATTAAAATAGTGGGAACAAAATATAATTCAAAAGCATCTTTGCTTAAAGCATGTAATCCTATCACAATATCTGAAGTTTTCGTTGATTGCGTATATGTTTTAACACCTGATAAATATACTCTATCAACTCCTCCTCTTGAACCTCCGATAAAACTTACCCCCCGAGTAGCCGTTTTTACTTGAGCACGTATAATATTCTCTTTACCATCTGTATCTTTAAATACAATAATAATATCATACGGAGATAAAGGTAAATTAACTAATGACACATTCTGATATTTCTTCATCAAAATACCAACAACAATATGTTCGTTAGCAAAACCTTCCACCGATGCTTGAAGACCTATTTCTGCTGAGTCGATCATATTATTACCTCATAATTTATTTTTTTAACACTAATATCCAATCAGTGTTGATTCTTTCTTCTCTTGGAACCTTAATGAAATGCTTTATTATCTCAGAAGCAAAATAACTTTCTATCTTGAATCCAGTTTGTTTAGCCAATTTCATTATATATTTCCAGTTTTCAAATAATTCTCCACGAATTTTATTGTTGCCTACAACTATAATATATTTTTTCTCGGGTTTTAATACTCGATATACTTCTTTTAGATTATTTCGCATATCGTCTAAATATTTGAATGAAATATATGCTCTCCTTGGATCTTTCTTATAAATTCTTGAGATAACATCATCAGCTATATCGACTCCTATTTTATGTAGAACTTTATATTCTTTAGAGGAAACACTTTCCGTACCAACATGTTTTTTCTTTAATGGAGTCAAAGAACCGCTTTCAATTCCCAACCAATATATTTCCAATTGATGCGTTCTGGGATAATCAACTGCATTTGCGTAAGGTGGAGAAGTCAGAGCCAAGTCGAAGTAATTATCTGCATACTTAATATTACGAGCATCCATATCATCAGGAAATGCTATTTTAATATGCTTTGGAAATCTTTTAGAAAACTCTATCATTTTAGGCGTATTAACCATGATTGTTTCTGCAAATTTCTTTAGAGCGTCTGCTGGAAATACTTTTTTATTTAATTTTTTTCTGATAACAGTTCTTGTACAATTATCATCCGCATTTGATACGGAACGAATAATTGAAGAAAAACATATTCTGAAATAATTTTTTATATTTTCAT
>JBHGBB010000159.1:0-9552 GCA_041946755.1 bacterium
TCCATTCGAAACTTCAGAGTTGGGTTCAGGTAACGAATAATAGCCGGATTGATATCAACAAATATAATATGATTATCACTGATGGAACGGATACCATACTGAATAAACCGAATCAAGGACCACTCAAGAAAAATGCTAGTTTTAAATATAATATATCACTCAACCTGGGATTACATCCGATAACGGCGTTGGTTTATATTGATGATCAAGTTTATACTCATAAACAAACTATCGTGGTAAATCAACCTACCGGAACCTTAGCGAAACTGGTGGTATTACCGGAAGATATAACAATCAAACCTTTCCCGGCGATTTTAGGGGAAATGGCTACTATCCAGGTTCCCATCCATAATCTTGGTGGGATCGATAGCTCAACCGCTAAACTCAGTTTATGGAATGGGAAAATGATGATTGACCGCGAAAAAACCTTTGCCACGATTTCCGCATATTGCTGCCAGACGGCAATATTTAGTTGGAATACGCGAGGAATGCCACCGAAACTTACTATTGCAATTATTCTAAATCAGGATACCGTAGCGATGATGCCGATTTCTTTATTGAAGCAGGCGGATATTAGTATTCGACCGGAAGACATGGCATTCAGCAGACCGAAATATACCGATGGCGAAACGGTGTTCATAATTGCTACCGTTCGCAATCTGGGAGATATCGCATCCAAACCGGTAGAAATAACCGGGTTTGATAACGATCCTAAAAAAGGCGGACGATTGTTTGAAAATATGGCGAGTTGGGAAACAGTAGTAGCTCCGGAAATACCGCCGCAAGGATTTCAGGTAGTTCGGCTGCGTTGGGATGCGTATAATAATGCCGGCGATCATGAACTGTTTGTTATTGCCGACCGGAATAATCGGATTCCGGATGCGGAGCGGAATAATAATTCCGCATCACGGAAAATCCATATTCGTACCAAAGCGAGTCTCGAGATTATTAAACCGGATATTATTAAATCCGCGGATGTGAGTTCTACTCGTCGGGTGACGTTGGTTACTACGGTTAAAAATATCGGAGAAACGGATGCCGAAAATGTTATCGTTCAATTCTATGATGGCGATGATAAAGATACCCGGATTGCTGTTAATGACGAGACTTTGATCCCGGTGCTTAAAGCCGGAGAAGAATATAATGTCCGAGTCGATTGGACGGTACCGAAAGATCGTAAAAAAGGTGGAATTAATGTTGAAGTCGGTACTAAACAAAGTGTTTGGAAATCGTTCGAGACCTTACCTCCATCAAGATAAATTCAGTTGTTAGTTTTTAGTTGTTAGTTTTTTGACTAACAACCGACTACCGACAACTAACAACGCAAAATGGAATTAGCTCAGATTCCGTTTGACGATCGGCAGACTGCGCAGAAGAACCTTAAGCAGTTAGCCGCAAATCTATTCGATGCGAAATCGTTCGATCGGATATCGCCAAACCTGATAGAATATCTAGCCGCTTCTCCAGACCCGGATCTAGCGCTGACGAATTTCGAACGATACTCTTCTGCGGTCTTAAACAAAACCGAACTCTATACTTTCCTATCGCATAACCAAATTGCGTTCAATTATCTCATTCGATTATTCAGTGCCAGCCAGTTTATTACCGATGTTTTGATTCGTAATCCGGAATATTTCAACTGGATGCTTGAAGACCGGGAACTGAGAATGCAAAAAGGGTATTCCGAAATGTGCCTGGAGTTGCGGAGCATCTTGTCTTCTTTGCAATCTATCGACCGGCAATATAGTGCGCTCCGCAGATTCCATCGGAGAGAATTGCTGCGCATCGGAGCCCGGGATATCCTTGGATTAGCAGAGTTTAAAGTTATTGTTGCCGAATTATCCGATTTAGCCAGTGGTTTACTTCAGATCGCTATCGAAATGGTTACCCCTGAAATTCAGAAAAAGTTCGGGATACCTGCTACGAAATGCAAAACCGGATTTGTAGTAATCGGGATGGGTAAACTCGGCGGCTATGAACTCAATTTTAGTTCGGATATCGATATTCTTTTTGTCTATGATGAAGAAGGGGAGACTTCGGTTGGCATCAGTCATTATGAATATTATAACGCATTAGCGGCAGCGGTAATCCAGGTTCTCACCAAAATGACCGCGCAAGGATATGTATATCGGGTGGATATGCGATTACGGCCGGAAGGTGGTGCCGGGCCGTTAGCGCGGTCTCTGGAAAGTTATGAACAATATTATCAGGCATATGCCGAGACGTGGGAACGAATCGCTTTGATTAAAGCGCGACCGATTGCCGGAGATGAATCGGTTGGTAAGCAGTTCACCGATTTAATTGTTCCGTTCGTTTATCGGCGAACCCTGGATTATGCGGCAATAGAAGAAATCCAGCATATGAAACTCCGGTTGCAGAATGAAGCGACCAAACTGGTTGCAGCTACCAACGAGGTTAAAAGTGGGGTAGGTGGAATTCGGGAAATCGAGTTCACGGTATCGCTCTTACAATTGTTCTATGGCGGGAAAGAGAAGTCGTTACGCGAAACAAATACCCTAAAAGTACTAAAGGTATTACAGGAGCAACAGCATCTAACCGAAATCGAGGCAGAGAAACTTGCAGCGGCGTATATTTTCCTTCGTCAGGTGGAACATCGGCTGCAATCAGCGGCATTATTACAGACCCATAGTTTACCGTCCAGCCAGGAAGAACTGCAGAAGTTAGCGCGGAAACTGGGTTATCAAGACCAAGTCCGTAATCAATCCTCAAATTCGGGGTGTCATTCCCGCGAAGGCGGGAACAAAATCCCCAATCGAAAGTCAGCGGTAGAGCTATTTCAGGAAGAATATAAACAGCATACCGAGTTTGTCCATACCATCTTTTCGAATCTCTTTGTTTCTGAAAAAGTAACCGATGCGAAATCGACTCAGTTCCAGTTCGAACAATTCCTGAATCCGGCAGTATCTCCGGATGCGATATATCCGGAACTGCAAAAGTTCGCATTCGGTAATCCGGAACAGGCATACCAGAACCTGCAGAAATTGAATGCGACTGCCGGAGAAACGGTTTCACCGACTCATACCCGGAAATTGATGCTAACGATTTTACCGAATCTATTTGAAGCGCTAAAGACCAGCGCCGAACCGGATATGGCATTCAGTCGATTTGAACAATACCTGCATGCGAGTAAAGCGGCGACGGCGGTATATTCGGTTTTGGCACAAGAACCGGAATTAGCCAAATGGATGGTATCGCTATTTTCGACCAGCGATTATCTATCGCAAATCCTGATTCAGCATCCGGCATTATTCGATATCTTTATGCATTCTTCTGAACCGACCAGGATACCGGAAGAAATTCAGGATTTGAAATTATTAACAACCCTCCGGGATACCGAAATATTCCGGATCGGACTCCGGGATATATTGCATCGAATGGATTCTACCGCCTTATTTGCTTCGTTTACCGATTTAGCTGAAAAAGGGATAACCTTAATTTATAATGAAGTTAATAAGGAAATCCGAAATCCACTTCCCGCCTCCGCGGGAATGACGTCATCCCTGCGAAAGCAGGGACGAAATGGGTATGCTATATTTGCCTTGGGTAAACTCGGGGCGTCTGAGATGACTTATGGCTCGGATTTGGATTTGATTTTTGTTTATGCCGGCGATAATTATGATGTAGCCAATAAGATATCCGAGCAAATTATCCGGTATAGTAACGACTATTTTCTACCGGTCGACCCCCGGCTTCGGCCGGAAGGGGGGAAAGGGATATTAGCCCTATCTTATGATGGGTATGCGGATTATTTCAAGACCCGGGCTTCATTCTGGGAACGGCTGGCATATACCCGGGCGAGATATATTTGCGGGGATACCGGCCTAGGCGATGAATTCCAGCGGTTAATCCATCAGTATGTATATCATACTCCGGTGCCGAAAAATATCAAAGCTCAGGTGTTTGAGATGCGAATGAAAATGCAGGAGATGGCGGAAGATAAATATCCTGGTGGCGATCATCTAAAATCCGGGTGCGGTGGGTTGGTTGATATCGAGTTTATCTTGCAGTTTTTCCAGCTAAAGTTTGGAAAAGATGATGAACACTGGCAAACTACGAAAATGGCATTATTGTTCCAACAGCTGCAAGACCGGAAGCCGATTCCGGAAAAAGAGATTGACCAACTACATCAAAACTACCAGTTCATTTCGAAATTACAGAATTTGGTGCGTCTTACTACTGAGATAACCGCGAATATTTTACCGAATGATGATATCCAATTAACTCGATTAGCGAATTTAATGGAATTTAAATCTTCAACCGAGTTACTTACCGAATATAAGAAAGTTACTCAATCCAACCGCTTCCTATTCAAGAAAATCCTCGGAATTAAAACGAAGGTGGATTTGGAGTAGGGGCGAGGCATGCCTCGCCCGTTCTCTTTACTCGGGCGACTCAGTGAGTCGCCCCTACCGCAAACAAAAATCAAGGTTGAGACAATAAATTACAAAAAACTACCCGACTCATCAATTAATTAAAAGGTTGTCCCTTCCGCAGATTTATACATTATTTGGATTTATTTAATATAGGATCAGATTGGCAAGCTGCCAATTTGATCCTATCCTCTGCCATTTTGACATTGTTTACCTTATATAAGCATAGAGGAACCAGAGCGGCCTAGACCCGCTCTGGTCTCTCTCCGGTATCGACCGAGTTGATAATAATCATGAATCTGGGATTATTGTATGAGATTTATGATGCGGATCATAGTATAAACCTATTATTCAAGTATTTAATATAACGTTAATAAAACTAATCATTTATATTATATTTAGGTGAGATATATAGAGCAAGTTGCATATCATGCAACTTGCTCCTCAATCAGATTGGCAGGCTGCCAATTTGATCAGGGTTTAATATATAGGAGGTAATAGTTAGGTATCGCAGTTAAAATGTTAATTTTAAATTGCTAAATGCTAAATTTAAAATGATTATTTACCCTATTCTTCCGCGCCATATCCTTGCAATATCTGGGCGATTGCCGGCTGCAGATAATATACCGAATATTGTAATGCAGTCCATCCCATGTGACTTCTTATAGTTATATCCGCATGATTTGCTAATAATAGTCTAACTATTTCTATATGGCCGGCTTGCGTTGCGATAATCAGCGGAGTCTTCCCATGGCTATCTTGAATATTCGGATTGAATCCATACCACAGCATCTCCCGAACGGTTTCGATATCCCCGATATAACAGCTATGGAAAAAAGCTTTCTCTTCAGAGTCCGGTACTTTTAACTTGGTGATGATATCAGCTAATTCGATTGATCGTTTCATCTTACTCATAAGTATAGCGCAAGAAATCGGAGTTGACTACTGAAAATGTGTGCTAAGAGTACACAGATTAAGGAGGAGTTGCTACTCGACACCAATTGAATTACAATTAACTAACTGAATAAAACGACAAATTGAATAAAAAGGGGAAATGGTTTGTTAGGGCTATTATAAGCAAATTCGAAATCCGAATATCGAAATCCGAAACAAAGAAAATAATTTGATAAAACAAAACTTATTTAACTTATTAAACCATTAAACCATTTAACCAGGAGGAATTGATTATGTCACAAAAATCGTTAAGGAGTTCAAAATTAGCAGTAGCATTGTTTTTAGTCTTAATGTTAGTTGGCAGTAGTATTTATTATATATGTTTCGCATCGGATTTGAGTATTGTTCCAACTTCGGTTGAAGTGAAGTTGGATAAAGAGATGATGCAGATTAGTTTTTCTGCGCATAGCGAGTTTGCTAATCCTATCCCCGCTACCCTTAGGCTGCAAGTAGTAGATTTAGATGGGAAAAATGTGGTTCAGGATACCCGAACTATCCAACTCCAGCCGGATACTAAGAAGTATACGATATCTATTCCCGCGAAGATCGAACAGGATAAATCCCCGGAATATGTTTTGAAATATTCATTAACCCGGGAAGGGGGGTACGGAGTTAAAGGCAGCCGGAGCCTGTTTGCTGCTATCAGCCAGATTGAAACCAAAGTGTTCGGGCAAAGGGAATTATATACCGGCAGTAAAGCCGCGTTCCGAATCATCGCACTTAATCATGCTTCTAATGAACCGATCCCTGATGCTGAAGTTACTATCAGCCTCCCTTCAGCAGATAAAGATAAACCGATTATCCTTTATACCGGTAAAACCAATAAACGGGGGACCGTCGATGCTTCGTTTTCCATTCCTGCTAGTATCAATGCCGACCAATCGGAATTAACCATAAAACTCGATTCCTCTCTAGGCTCTGATATAGTTAAAGAGAAAATCAAGTTTAAACGCGGGTATCGAATCCTATTAACCACCGATAAACCGTTGTATCAACCGGGACAAACCATTCATATCCGGTCGTTAAGCCTGAATATCCCGAACCTGAAACCAGCCCGGCGGATGCCGATGCTTATCGAAGTGATGGACTCGAAAGGTAACAAGGTATTCAAGAAAGAACTGAAAACCGATCGGTTTGGTATTGCCGCCTCAGAATTCGTTCTAGCTGATGAAGTGAATATGGGTGTTTATGCGGTTAAAGCTACCCTCGATAAGGTCGAATCCGAAAAGAAGGTTACCGTTGATCGCTATGTACTTCCCAAATTTAAGGTAGAAGTTAAAACCGATAAACAATATTATCTCCCGGGAGAAACTATTAAAGGGGATATCCAATCGGATTATTTCTTCGGGAAACCAGTAGCCGGTGGAACCGTTACGGTAGTCGCATCCAAGTTTGAAGTTACCTTCACCGAATTCGCCCGAGTCGAAGGTACCTTGGATAAAGATGGGCATTATAAATTCGAAATCAAACTGCCGGAATATTTCGCCGGCACTCCTTTAGAACAAGGAAATGCTTCGGTTAAACTGGAAGTCGGGATAATCGATACCGCGGACCATAAACAGGAAAAGACTTCGATGATTAGTATCTCGAAAGACCCGATAAATATTTATTTAATCCCGGAATCCGGTCAGGTGGTTCCAAATGTTGAAAATATTGTTTATATATTAACTAGCTATCCAGATGGAACGCTTGCTCAATGTGGAATTGCTTTGGAAAGTCCAGCTGAAACTGAATTCCCAACAATGGGTATTCGTCAATATCGTTTTGTACCTAAAACTAATTCTACTAAATTCATTATATCTGCTTGGGATAAACAAGGTAATAGAGCAAAGAAAGAACAAATTTTTAATGCTGATACCACCCGAGATGCGATTCTACTCCGGCCGAATAAATCGTTATATCAGGTCGGTGATAAAGCCCAGCTCCAGATATTTACTACCCAACCAAAAGGGACGTTTTATCTGGATGTGATTAAAGATGGGCAGACGATGCTGACTAAATCCATCGATTTTGAGCATGGAAAAGCAGTTCTGGATTTTGATATCGACCAATCCTTAGTCGGCAGTATTCAATTCCATGCATACTTGATTACCCGAACTACCGATATTATCCGGGATACCCGGCTGGTATATGTGAATCCGGCAGATGATTTAAAAATCGCTATTACTCCTGATAAACAAACCTATCGACCGGGAGAAGAAGCCAACCTCCAGTTCTTGGTAGAAGATAAAACCGGGCATCCGGTTCTAGCGGCGTTAGGCATTTCAATCGTCGATGAGGCGGTGTTCGCATTACAGGATATGCAGCCGGGTCTAGAGAAAGTATATTTCACTCTCGAAAAAGAGATTATGAAACCCCGATATGAAATCCATGGATATTCGATTGAAGATTTAATTAAAGATACCGGTCAGAAACCGCCGGTAGTGATGCCGATAGAAGAGAAAGCGCACGGATGGAGTCCGTTACAGCAAGAAGCAGCAACAGTGCTCTTAGCGTCAGCACCGAAACCGGCACCGTTTACCTTAGCAGTCAATACCTTCGACCAGAAAGAATCGAAATATCAGGATGCGATAGTTAAGCGGATTGATAAAGATTATCAGCATATCTGGAAAGGTATCCAGGCTTATTATCAGAAACATAATGAATATCCAACGAAAGACCAGGGGATAGAAATTGTTGTTAAAGAAGGGTTCTTACGCGATACCGATTTACTTGATCCTTGGGGCATTCGATATAAAACGCAACCATGCAGTTGCGGAAGATATCATAGCCTAACCTTAATTTCTGCCGGTCCGGATAGTATCTGGAATACCAATGATGATGTAACCGTACCGATACCATGGGGTAGTCGTAAAGGTGGGATTTTACAACAGCGAATCCGCGGTTTCGCTGGCGGATTAGAGATGAATGGCGATGTATTAGCCGCTCGAGCAGTACCAGAAGCACCAGCCGCTATGAAAATGATGGAGGCTGCTACTTTTGATAAAGCAGAAGAAAGATTAGAAGCTAAAGGTACCGTAAGTACTTCCGGTGGGAAACTAAAAGAAGAGGTTCGGCTCCGGATGTATTTCCCGGAAACCTTATATTTCAATCCTGCGTTTATCACTGATCAAACTGGGAAAGGTACTTTAAAAGTTACTATGGCAGATTCGATTACCTCTTGGCGAATTTCAGCGCTTGGATCGGCTACTGACGGCAGAATGGGTAGTATCGATTCACCGCTAAGGGTATTCCAGGATTTCTTCATCGATATCGATTTCCCGGTGGCGTTAACTCAGAATGATGAATTGAGTGTACCCATAGCGGTATATAACTATCTCCCCGGCGCACAGACGGTTAAACTTGAAGTTACTCCGGAACCGTGGTTTGAATTGAAAGATGAAAAGACCAAAACCGTTAAACTCCAGAAAGATGAAGTTCGAGCGGTATATTATTCGATTAAGGTGAAAGAGATTGGAAATCATAAGTTTACCGTGTATGCATATGGTACTAAATTAAACGATGCCATCCAACGGTCGATAGAAGTGGTCCCTGATGGGAAAGAGTATCAGGTCAGTATCAGCGACCGGCTGAGTAAAGATATCGAAAAGGAAATCGTTATCCCACAAGAAGCAATTGACCATGCGAATAAACTCCAGGTGAAAGTATATCCCGGAATCTTCAGTCAGATTGTTGAAGGATTAGCGAGTATGCTCCGGATGCCGTTCGGTTGTTTCGAGCAGACCTCGTCAGTAACTTATCCGAACATCCTGGTGCTCGATTATCTGAAAACCACTAAACAGGTTACCCCGGAAATCCAGATGAAAGCGGAAGGGTTCATTAATGCCGGGTACCAAAGATTGTTAAGCTATGAAGTACCAGGCGGAGGATTCGAATGGTTCGGAAACGCGCCAGCGAATAAGATTCTTACCGCATGGGGGGTAATGGAGTTTAGCGATATGGCGAAAGTGTTTAATGTCGACCCGGCAGTAATCAGCCGAACGCAGGCTTGGCTGATTAAACAACAGAATCAGGATGGGTCGTGGACTCCGGATAAATCGTATCTCCATGCCGAAAGCTGGCAGAAGATTCAAAATAGTAATCTCTTGGTCACCGCATATATCACCTGGGCACTGCTTCGAACCGATATTAAAGAGAAAGAACTCGATAAAGCTATCGATTATCTAAAACAGCATGCGAAAGAAGCGAATGATATTTATGTCGCTGG
>JBHGBB010000016.1:0-33665 GCA_041946755.1 bacterium
AAACGTGCCGCAGCAGATACTCGAAACCGCAGTCGATGTTTTCTTCTCACCGGAATTAGGACTCTATCCGATAGTACCGCAAGTGCCGGAAGTATTAACCGAACTTAAAACTCGCGGATATAAACTGGCCGTGGTATCCAACGCTACTTCCGGGCGACTGATTCGACAAGCTATGGCGATGCGCGATTTAACCCGATATTTCGAAACCATAATCGTTTCTGCTGAGGTTGGATACCGGAAACCGCATCCGAAAATATTCCAACTGGCGATGGACTTCCTGAACGTTACCCCGGAACAAACGGTTATGGTTGGAGATTTACTGGAATTCGATGTTATCGGTGCCAATAATCTGGGTATAAAATCCATTCTAGCAAAATATGTTCTCTCGAAGGAGGATTATAATCCGCCTAAGGCGGATATCATCCCGGATGCAATTGTAACCTCATTCCCGGAGATATTAAAGTATATTGAGCAATTTAATAAGACCAGTTAAATAAGTGCATAAGTTAAATGAGTTACATAAGAAAAAACCATAATTGCGCGAGAAATCGTTTACTTATTTAACTTATTTAGCCCATTTAACTTATTTAACTCTAACTTCATTTTTTAGGAGGAATATGATATGGTCGAAACGATTTTTTCTATCGCAGCTATGAGTTGTTTGATGATGGGTTCGGTAACTACTACCAAACAGAATCCGAATTATACTTATCTTGATAGTGGAATTATCCGGGGAGCGCAAGATAAAAAACTGATTGCATTAGAATTTACCGGCGGCTATTTCGCTGAAGGCGGTCAGGTGATTCTAGACGAACTTCAAAAACATCAGGCGAAAGCTTCCTTCTATTTTATCGGGGATTTCTTCCGTATCCCGGAATATAAACCGATTATCGACCGGATTGTTAAAGAAGGGCATTATCTCGGGCCGCATTCCGATAAACATCCGTTGTATTGCCCGTGGGAAGGACCGAAAAAGACTTTGGTGACTAAAGAATTCTTTATGCAGGATTTGGAAAATAACCTGAAAGAGATCGAGAAATTCGGGGTTAAGCGGTCGCAGGTTAAGTTCTGGATTCCGCCATATGAATGGTACAACCAGGAGATAGTCGATTGGAGTATAGAAAAAGGAATAACTCTGGTCAATTTCAGCCCGGGAACGCGGTCGACCGCGGATTATACCGAAGATAGTGCGAAAAATTTTGTATCTTCACAGGCTATCTATGATAGTATTATCAAAAAAGAACAAGAAGACCCGAATGGATTGAATGGGTTCCTCCTACTGATGCATATCGGTGCCGGCCCGAAACGAACCGATAAAATGTACCTTCGGTTAGGCGAGTTGTTAACCTATCTGGAAAAGAAAGGGTATCGGTTTGTCCGCATTGATGAACTGCTGAAATAGAAGATTCATTGCAAATTTAGCAGTTTAAATTTAGCATTTCAAATTTAATAACATTATGCAAAATCCTAGAAGCCGAAAAACCAAACTTTATTGTTTTATTATTGTTTTATTATTGGGGTATAGCGTGAGTGGGTATAGCGCCAATCTAGTGCCACAAAAAGATTGGCGGTATCTCCCGGAAACGGTTATCGCTAGTAATGGAGCACTCAATACAGCACCGCTTTTTTCAGGAAAAGATATTTCTTGGACTATCGATTCCGGTGAATCTTGGTTAGCAATCCAACTCCCAGCAACCAAAAAACCAACCCGGATTTTATGGACCTTTGGTGGATTTATTAAACGATCTCCGGAAGAGGTTAGCTTGGAATGTTCGGCGGACTCGAATACCGGGGTTGATGGTACCTGGCTGGAAGTAGACCAGAAAACCTGCCAATGGCCGTTAGAACAAGTGGTAATAAGCTCCAAATCGGTACCATTCTGGTATCGGCTAAAATTGCATAGTTCTCGTTCCCGGAACATAACCGATATCGGATTATATCGGCTTGATGGTAAACTGCGGAAAGATTATTGGCTGATTATCGGCGCTAGCATTCAGGCGCAGAGTATCAGAAACAGCGTTTTTAAGCAAATGGTTAAAGACCGGTATCCGGGTTATGACCCGATAGTATTCAATTTGGCAGTTAGCGGATGGCGGAGTAACCATCTCCGAAAAGCGCTTCCGGAATTCCTGCGGTCCCATCCTGATGCCAGTTATGTCGGCATCCATATTGGGGGAAATAATGTTACCCAATATCGGCCTTACCCAGGAGGAGCGAAACAACTTGAAGATGATTTGGTGGCGATTATTAAAATGATTAATCAGTCCGGTAAAATCCCGATTTTATCCCGGTTATCATATCGAGCATATAAAACCGATCCGGCAGTGCCACCGGAAGAAAATGGTTCCGGTCCGTATGTAACCAAGATCTATGACCCGCTAATTCAAAAGTATTGTCCCTTGTTTTTCAACCGTACTACTGGCAAGGGATTGGTTAATAGCTACGATTGGTTTAAAGAGCATCAAGACGAACTCCGCGCTGATGGCATCCATGTGACCAAACAAGGCGAAGAATCCTGGAATCGGTTATGGGTAGAGGGAGCCGGTAAGGTTATTTATTCCGTAAAAAACTGATTCGGCTATCGGAAGTTATTCGGAATTTGAATTTTGGGATTTATTTGGGATTTGGAATTTGGAATTTGGAATTTACCCAACAGTGGGGGTCTGCTGCCAGATAATCCCCGGTTAACGCATAGGTCATCGCCCGGCATCCGAAACAATCCAAGATTGCGCAGGACCCGCAGTTCCCTTTAAGTTTCTTTTTACTCCTAATATTTTCCAACACTTCCGATTGCTGCCATAAATCATCCAGCGGTGTCTCCAGCAGATTTCCAATCGGAATATTCAATCTCCGGCATGGAAGAACCGTTCCATCCGGTAGAATCGCCATCCCATCTCTACCGACAATACATTCTGCACCATATAAACTCGGCCGGATAGCTCCTTTCTCAAATTCCAATCGGAGCGCCCGATATTTAATCATTTCTTCCGGCAGATATTCCAAATCGATTTGATTGAATATCGCGCGATATAACGATTCCAAATCTTCACCGGAAACAGCTTCGGCAGCTAACGGCTTACTTTGCCCCAAAGGAATGAACCGTTCGAGGATAACGCTATCGATATGATACCGGCGGGCAAATGCAATTGCGGATTTCGCATCGGCGATATTCTGTTTTAATAAAGTATACATTACTATTATTGGTATCCCTTGCTGCTGCGCTAACTGAATATTACCGATAGTTTTAAAAAAGGTCCCTTTCCCGCGAATCAAATCATTGATTGCAGAAGTGAATCCATCAAGTGAAATAAGGAGTTTATCAAGTTTATAATAATTGGATAATAAATAGATATATCGGTTGATTATCGTGCCATTGGTGATAATACTTAGCGAGTTTACCTGCGGTGCCTCATTCAGATACTCTAATAATCGCCATAATTCCTCTTTTAGCAATGGTTCGCCACCGGTTAAGGCGATGGTAAGTTTGGCGTTCCATTTATCCATGGTCGCAAACAGATTATCGCAGATTCGTTTCAATCGATCCCAATCCAGCTCTTTATCCCTTAGAAACTGGTCTTGATAGCAATGCAGACATCGTAAATTACAGCGGTCGGTAAGATGCCATTGAATATGGAAATCGGTCATAACTTTAACTGTGGTTTACTCAGATTTGCTCTGATAGCACTCTCTTTTAATTTTATGTAATAACGACACTGATTCGCAAGCATGCATTTCTCGGTATATGATAAAATTATCGGTATCATTCCATCGATTCGCGATAATTTAATTTCTTTTATGGATATCCAAGGGATTATCTTTGATTTATTCGATACTTTAATTTATATCGAGCCGAGTATCCTCGATTCCGAACTGGATAAAATGGCAGCGATTGCCGGGGTTTCACCGGAAACATTTCGGAATAACTGGGCTCCGAAATCGGCAGTTCATCGGCAGAAATATTTTAAAGGGCAGCTCGATTCTCCGGCATATTTCACTGCAGTACTTACCAATATGGGAAAAGAAGCAAGTCCGGCGATAGTCAATAATATCTCTCAAATCCGGTTGGCGATGCGGGAACAGGTCCGCCTTTTCGATGATACCATACCGGTATTAGAACAGCTGAAATCTGAAGGATATACTTTAGGAATGATTAGTAATTTGGGTAATTTATGGGGCCGGTTTATCGAGCGGTTGCCGATAACCGATTATTTTCAGGTTATCACTTTATCTTATGAAATCGGGCTCGCGAAACCGGAACCGGAAATATATCTGACTACCGCGAAACAGATGGGATTTACACCGGAACAATGCGCGTTTATCGACGATCAGCCGGATTATGTTCTTGCAGCAGAAGAAGTTGGAATGACCGGATTCTGGCTGAACCGAATTGGGAAAGATAATGGACATCCCCATCGACAAGTGGCATCATTGGAAGAGATTATTGCTCACCTTCGTTTGCCATAAGCGTTGTTATCTTACCTACATTTAAAATTTTGCTACTCTATTTGCTTTTTAACGCTTGCCAAGTCGATTTCAGGTTCTGACGAAACGCTTGGTTCTGTTTAACCATCCAGATGAGACCGAGCAGAATATAAATCCCGCAATAGAGATAGCGAACATGCATTGAAGGAATCAGCAATTGCGATATGAATAAGAATAAGAGCAGAATCGCTTCCCAGAGAGATATCTTTAAATTGGTAATGACCGCTAACGCAAAAAAAGATTGCGCGGCGGTTAAGAGCACTTCTTCTCGCGGGCGAGGGTCTAAATGAATATACGTTCCCGATTTACTCGATAGGGTAAACGCTATTGGTAACGAAGCGATTAATAAAGTCCATTGATTGATTTTGGATGAAACCACTGCAGTCATTGCCGAGGAACTGAATCCGCGCAATGCGAAATAGGCGATAACGATTAATTCCGGGGATTCCGACGCAATCGGCGCGATCCATTGAATCAGGAGAAATTCGCTGATTCCGAACGTGTTACCTACGGTAATCAAGCTTTCGGTAAACGGTTCGGTCGCAATAAGGATAATAAATGCCGCATACATAAACAACCCGAGTTCTACCAATCGCCGCCATAGTTTGGGTAATTTTGCCAGGAGTTCTACCGGTCCTTCCGGTTCCGGTTCATGATGCTGGGATTTAAATGCCATCCAAAGATATCCGAGATAAATCAAAATTAAGATACCTGAATCCCAGAGAGAAATCCGGCTTTTTATCGGAAGAATAAAACAATAAACGGTTGCCATCGCCAGGAAAACAAATTCGATATATAAATCTTTTTCTAATGTAACCGCATACCGCATTGGATTTACGGTCTGCTTTTTCCGCGATGCCCACCAACTGAAAATGACGACAAGCGACCATCCAATTCCGATTAATAGCCGGTTAGCCCCGGTCATATTTGCTGAAACATAGGAAATATAACTGGGATTTTTACCAGCTTCCCAAGCTAAATAGATATCCACCGCATATTCCGGGAGCATGGCAATCAGGGCTAATCCGGCTAAAGCAAATGAGCGGGGGACGTCGAATTGGGCGAGTTCTGCTGCCCAGGAAATAAGAAATGCAGCGCCAACGATAGCGATTCCGGTTAACAGCATTTCTGCTATCGGGGTTAACGATATTCCTGAAAACCGGACAATTACCCAAGGGAATGTTATCAGGATAACGGCAAAAATGAGTAAGAGATATAATCGGGTTTTGGTTTTAGTCACTATTTTATTGATTCCTATTCGAGATATAATGGAGTTAAGAATAAGAGCTTTGAGTAAGAGGAGACAAAAAGCTTCCGCTATTCTCTTTCCTCTATCTCTAAACTATTTTGGGATTGATTATATCGGAAAACGAGCATGTTGAGCAAAAGAAGAAATAATACAATTTAGCGTTAAGGTTTAAATGTATTTAATTCTCAATTTTCAATTCTTAATTCTTAACTGTTTTTAACTATGGACACTTACGCGGGGTATGCCCCATATTACGATACCTTACTATTCGACGAATTCAGCCAGCATTGTGTCGATTATCTAGCAGACCTGTTGTCTCAGCAGCATTTTCGAGGTAAAGCTATACTCGATTTAGCCTGCGGTACCGGTACCGCAGCGATATTATTAGCAAAACTTGGATATCAGGTTACCGGAATCGACATCTCCCCGGCGATGATTGGAATCGCCAAGAAAAAAGCGAAATCAGCGGGATTCCCGATTCGGTTTTTCCGGCAGGATATGCGGAACCTGAAACTTCGATATCAGGTAGATCTGGTAACCTGTTTTTTCGATGCCATGAATCATATTTATACCTATCCGGAGTTTGCAAACGTATGCAAAAATGTGGGAAAGGTATTACTCCCGGCAGGCCTATTTATTTTCGACTTGAATACTGACTATGGTTTAAAATATCATTGGACAGATAAACAGACTGAAGTTCGGATTGATAATCTCTATAGCGTTTTTAAATCGAGTTATTCTGCTAGGAAACATGTAGCGGTAGTTAATGCTACTTTACAGATTACAAAGGGAACGAAAACGAAAACAATTTCCAGCCGGTTTATGAACCGGGCGTATACCCATGACCAGGTGAACCGGGCATTGAATCATGCAGGATTGGAATTAGTTGCTGCATTCGACTGTTTTACTTTCAACCGACCTACCAAAACCACTGCTCGGATAATGTATCTGGCACGAAAAGCCACTTAAATATAATTCACCGTTTTACCAGCCAAAGATGAACGAGATATTATCTCGTTCATCCCAACCCTGGGCTCAAACACAAAACGGAAATTGAATAATGGGCTCTGATTGTAGGAAAATAAAATATACCTATTATTTAAGGTCTGTAGTCACCCAAAGGTCTCCATTTGGACGAAGAAATGAAAACCGGCCGGAAGTATCTCTAATCATATTCGATATAACGCCTGTAGAACATGCGATTTCTATTGGCTCAGTCCAATACACCAAATCAGGTGAAGTAGAAAAACAGCGGCGCCGATTGGTTCCAGCATCAAGAATAAATCCATATTTGCCGTTTCCCAAATCTAGAATTTGAGTAAATTTCATCCAATTAAAAGGTTGGTCTTTGAAATCAAGCGTTCCTATTTCCCGGAAATTATCAGCATTGTCCCCAAGGTAAAATACTATTTTATCTTTTTTATTAGCATAATCATTTAACACAGCAAGATATTGTCTATCGGGTAACTGAAGGTACTGAATCAACCTATTTCCTATTTGACGAAATACTTCCGGTCGTTTGCCCTTACTCCAGGTAATCCCGTCATCCGATTTACGAATCCATTGATCCATATATAACGCAAATGTACCATTGTTATTTTGATATATCGCTAAAGAAGAAGTTAAGGGATAGGAGCCAAACGGAAACAAAAATATCGGACGCGACCAATTTTCCGAATCAAGCGAAGTTGCAAACCAAATCGATTTATTACGGTTCCATACCAAATAAAACATCCCACTTCCGAGATCCTGAATCAAGCGCGGGCGATCTTCATTTTCCCAATTGTTAATCGGTAATTTATTTACCGTTGACCAGGTTATCAAATCCGGTGAACTGGCCTGATATATATCGGTTTGCCCTTCAGAACTCGCTACCACTAAAAGATGATATTTCTGATTATTATCCTGAATTATACCCATTTCACTTATATTGGGTGGTAATACCAGATTGGTTGATATTTGATCCCATTCAACATCATATCCGATATCAAGGATATAATCGGTTTTCCCGTTCCAATAAAACTGCTTCTGTTTAATCGGTAATCCTGCTCGTTCGGCCGTATAACTATGCCAGCCGGCGGTTGCCAAGCTCGTATCCCATTGATAAGTATTAAATCCAGTTGGCGGCTTGATATTTAACGATATTTTTTGTTTATTATCAATAACCACCTTGGTTTTTGCCCAGGGATGGGTTGATATGATTATCATGGGCGTGGTTCCGACAAAATCACGAATCGTAGTGGTAGTATCGCCTGATTCAGGTATGAATTCCGCTTTCATCCTCCATTGATGGCATCGGAATCCAGCTGAAGAACTGAGAATCCAAAACCGGGTAGCGCGAACCCCATTTTTGAAATCTAAAGCTCCTTGTGCCCATTGCCGACTATATTTCGGGAGAGTCGGGTTTTCTTTGGATAGTTGTTTTAACCATACTTTAGGTGCAAATTCTGCTGAACCGGCAGAATTTGGAGTATAGTCATAAACGAAGGGATACGCATAATCAATGTTGGTATCGCTTGACTCCGCGAAAAAATTATGCGTTTCGACTTCTGCGGTAAATTCTAGTCTTTTGATTTTATATCCTGTTTTTGCTTGAACAATATAACAAGGATTAATAAAATCTTTCGACATATAACCGATTCCTGCTGTATCTTCAAATATCTTATCATCGTTCTCAGTGGTTTTGTATTCAGGATTTTTCGGTGATAGTTTTATCACCCAGGGACATTGCTGCCATTCTTCCGGTACGGGCTTTTCCATATTTTCAAAATATAATCTATACCATTCAGCCGGAGCATCAAAAGCAATAAATACCTTATCCCGATATCGAGATAGCGTATAGTATTGACTATATGCATTATAGGCTTTATGTTTTCGTCCTAATTTAATAAGTAATTTACCTTTAAGAAATATCGCTTGCTGCAGACAGGGATCTGGTTCTCGATAAAATTGGTTGGTAAACTTCGTGGTTTGGATAGAAAGTAAATAATTTTTCTGATACTTTTTTACTATCGTTTCGACTTTATCTAATGATTCAGGATAATAATACTGAAGCAAGCCTTCCAGAGTACGCAACGTATTCTCGGAATCGTTTATTTCATCGCAAAGCTTGGCAACATCAAGTAATAATTGTTTGCCTTCCGCATCTGCGGTGTCCGTAGAGAGATTAACAAACTTTAGATAATTATCAATAGCGCTGGTATAATTTTTCAGATAACGGTAGGCATCACCGAGCTTGCGGTATGCCGGCCGGTATTTCGGGTCAACTTGTATCGCCGCCTGATATTCGGGAATCGCCAGTTCATACATCCCCTGGTCCAGATATTGGTTTCCCTGATGATAATAGGACTCGGCGGTAGATTGGGAGACGGTCCCTGCAAATGATAGATTGAAACAAGCAGCTAAAATAACGCCAACTAAATAATAGGTTAATAAGTGCTCGATATTTCTCTTCATACCATTTCTCCATATTTATAGATTCACCAATTACATACAATAGTCCATTTATTTTAAATCTGGAGTTGACCAGAGTTCACCGTTAAAGCTTAGGAAAGTGAGTCGGTCTTGCGGGTCTTTAATCAAATTAGAAATTCCCATATCAAAGACACTTAATATTTCTTGTGGTTCATCCCAGTGAACCAAATCCTTTGATTTAGATAACACAAGATATTCTCCCTGTTTGAATAAACCACCATAAATATTATCCTTTAATTCTATGATCTGTTCTGGGCACGCAAATTTAAATTGCGTTTTTGGAGATGTAATAATCCCTATTTTTCGATAATCAATCCCATTATCACTAATAAATACAAGGGTTTCGGTAGTACATGTTTTATATAATCTGATAAAACTTCCGTTTGATAATAAATGGTAGCAATAATTTCCAGAGATATATTCTATCGGTTCGGATAATTTTATTGGTTTGCAGGTACTCCAAGATATTCCATCATTAGATACGCTATATTCTTCCCTGGAAAACAACCAGTATCTATCCGTTTTATCTAATAATAGATTAAATCCTCCAAATAAAAAAGATCCAATATATTTAGGAGTTGCGCTCATTTTCGTTGGTCGTGACCAATTCTGGAAATCGGCTGAGGTTGATATCCAAACATCGGAATTTACAAATGCAGTCGGTTCAATGGCTCGATCACTAATCCAGATAATAGTAAACATTCCAGATTGAGCATTATGAAACAATCTAGGATATTCATCTTTTTTCCAGCTATTTATTGATAATTTTTCTAACGGTAACCAATTCAGTAAATCCTGGGAGCTAGCAGTATAGATATCCGATTGTCCATCAGGGCTGGCTACTAGAATCAATCGATATATTCCATTATTATCCTGATAAAGCCTAAGCTCACTCGTATTCTTTGGAATGCTCAAATTAGTTTGGTTTCGATTCCAATTAATATTAAATCCAACATCAACGAAATAGTCCTGAGTAAAATCCCAATAAAACTTAGTTTCTTTATTCGGTAAACCGGGACGTTCAGCAACTAACGTATGCCATCCGGCGGAAGAATATGAGAGAGTTAAACCGTATATATCCTGTATGGTCATTTTCATCTTATCATCAAGGATGACATGGGTGACGGCAAAGGGATGTGTTCGAATTATCAATCTCGGCCAAAAAGATTCTCGTTGCGTAGTGTTTACTGCCAAATCAGATTCCGGGACAAATTCAGCCTGGATATTCCATTGATACCATTTGTCGCTGCTATCCGAATTCAACACCTGGAACCGTAATGCGTGAACCCCGGTTTTGTTTTCAAAAAGGTATTGTGCCCAATGTCGAGTGCTTTCTTTATTAAAAGTTATTTTATTGAATAAATTTATTGGTGCTGCATAATCATATCCTTTTTCAATTGCACCAAACGGATACGATACATAGTTAATACCTTGTTGTTCTATTTCAGCGTTAAATTTCATTTTGCTGATGCGAAATCCGGGTTTTGCCTGAATAATATAGGATAGGTTTCGCTCTAAATCCGTTCCGGTAATAATTTCAATTCGCTTATTCTCTTTAGCATATACACGATACTCTGGATTTTCTGGCGATAAAACGATTACCCACGGACATTCTTGCCAATCTTCTGGGATAGGTTTCGCCATATTTTCCAAATATAATGCAATCCATTCTTCTGGAAGATAGGTGTTTTCAAGAATCAGATCACGGTATCGAATGAGGGCATAATATTGACTAAAAACATCAAACGCTTCTTGTTTGCGTTCGTACTTGCGTAAAAGATTGCCTTTTAAAAACATTGCTTTTTGCCAATAAGGGTCGGGTGTTCGATGAAAACAATTGATATTCTTTATGGTTTGGATAGAGAGCGAATAGCTTTCGCGATATTTTTGAAATATCATATCGACTTTATCGAATGATTCAGGGTAATAATACCTTAGAAGTCCATCGATTGTTCTTAAGGCGTTTTCCGAATCGTTAATTTCATCACAGAGTTTGGCCGTATCAATCAACAATTGTTTCCCTTCAGCATCTGCGGTGTCAGTGGAGAGGTTAACGAATTTCAGATAGTTATCGATAGCACTGGTATAATTTTTCAGATAGCGGTAAGCGTCGCCAAGTTTGCGGTATGCCGGCCGGTATTTCGGGTCGGCTTGGAGTGCCGCTTGATATTCCGGAATCGCGAGTTCATACATTCCCTGGTCTAGATATTGGTTTCCCTGATGATAATAGGACTCAGCAGTTGATTGGGTAAGGGTTGTTCCTAAAGAAACGGATACTGAAAAAAGGAAAGCCGCTGTGACCAAAAACCAAACGGCATAAATATATTTCCCGCGCATTCTTGATGTTCCTTCCATTAAAATATCTATTTATTTCTCTGGTTCGGCATCGATATATCTATATACCTATGTTCGATAACACCAAGATGACCTGGTTTATTCAATAAACTTCGGACTTTAGTCCGCCTTAGGCGGATCGGACTTCTGACTGCCCTTATAGCTTTTCTTTAAGAATCTCTTTTACCTTTTCAATCGGCACCCGGATTTGTTCCATGGTATCCCGGTCTCGGATAGTTACCTGGTGATCTTCCAGTGACTGCACGTCAACCGTGATGCAATATAAGGTTCCGATTTCATCTTGTCGGCGATAGAGTCTGCCGATCGATGCGGTATCATCATATGCGGCAGGAAAACTAGAACGCAGATCAGCGGCAAGCTTTTTGGCTACTTCAACAATATCCGGCCGATTGGCTAGGAGTGGAAACACTGCCGCTTTAACCGGCGCCAAGTCTTTATGCAATTTCATGACCTTCCGTTTATCGTTTCTCACTTTCTCTTCATGATAAGCATTAATCAGAAACGCTAAAACCGACCGATCAACTCCAGCTGACGGCTCGATGACATAGGGTGAGATATGCTGATTGGTTTCCTGGTCGAAGAATACCAGATTTTCACCGCTAGCTTTAGTATGGTTTTTCAAATCGAAATCGGTGCGGTTAGCCACCCCTTCCAATTCCGACCAACCCATCGGAAACAGGAATTCGATATCAGTACATGCCGCCGCATAATGCGCTAGTTCTTCTTTATTATATACATACGGCCGCAGATTTTCCGGTTTAATGCCTAGCCCGATATACCAATTCATCCGGTCGGTAATCCATTTCTGATGCGCTTCTTCCGCTTGTTCCGGTTTAACGAAATATTCGATTTCCATTTGCTCGAATTCCCGGGACCGGAAAGTGAAATTACCGGGGGTAATCTCATTGCGGAAAGCTTTGCCGATTTGGGCGATACCGAACGGTAGTTTCTTCCGGCTGGATTGGAGAACATTATTAAAATTAACGAAAATCCCTTGTGCGGTTTCCGGTCGCAGATATGCAATCGACGCCTCATCTTGCACCGGACCAACGAAGGTACGAAACAATAAATTAAACTGCCGTGCTTCGGTTAATTCACCACCGCAGGCCGGACATTTCGGCGTAATCGGTTTCCCATCCGCTGCCAGATGTTCGCCATGAATCGTGGATTTGATTCCCACCTGGTCAGCCCGATACCGCTTTTTGCATGATTTGCAATCTACCATCGGGTCGGTGAACTGGGTTACATGGCCGGAAGCTTCCCATACTTTCGGATTCATAATCAGGGCGGCATCGAGACCCACCATGTCGTCGCGTTCCTGGACCACGGCTTTCCACCAAGCGCGTTTAACATTGTTTTTCAGTTCTACTCCCAGCGGCCCATAATCCCAGAATCCGCCGAACCCGCCATATATTTCGCTGCTCTGGAAAATGAACCCCCGCTGTTTACATAACGATACTAGTTTATCCATTTCAATCATACAGTTATCCTTTCAGGAAACAAAAATACTGGTTCTCGCAGAGCACGCAAAGTAAAACCCCGCTAAGCGCGCAAAGAAAAAACTAAATTATTCGATTCAGTCGTTGATAATTATCTCTGCGGTCTTTGTGAGAACTTATTGATCCTTTATTTTAGACCATTATTATATCAAAAATACCCTTGGTTCTACGGAACTTTATTTGACAATGGCTAGAGAAGAGACTACAATTAATACTACTAATCTGAAAATTGTTCACTACAAAAGGTTCGGCATTACTCAAATTGAGAAATAGCAAGTATGGTAGAACAATCGTTAGCTATCCTCCATCTAGAAGACAATCCAGATGATGCGGCGTTGATTCAACGCGCAATTAAAAAAGAAGGTATCGCCAGTACCATAGAACGTGTAGCGACTAGAGCAGATTATATCGCAGCGCTTGATAAAGGTAGTGTTAATATAATCCTGCTCGATTATTCCCTGCCTGATTTCGATGGATTTTCTGCGCTTGCGCTGGCTCGGGAAAAACTACCCGATATTCCGGTGATTTTGGTTACCGGGAGTATCGGCGAAGAGCTTGCCGCTGAAAGTATCAAACAAGGGGCATATGATTATGTATTCAAAGATCGATTGAGTCGACTCGTTCCTGCCATACATCGGGCGATACAGGATGCTGCATCCCGCAAACTCCAGAAGCGAACGCAAGATGCGTTGCAAGCCAGCGAGGAACGCTATCGACTCCTGTTGGAATCCTCGTCAGACAGCATTTATGTCTTGGATTATCAGTGGCGAATTATGGTAATTAATACCACTGCCGAGCATCTTGTCCAAATACCGAGAGGAAAATTGATCGGAAATAAACTTACCGATTTATTCCCCAGTTTTGAGAAAACCGAGTTCTATAAAACATTCCAACGGGTTATGGAAAGCCGTAAATCCGATGCGATTACTGCGGAGTATACCTATGCAGATGGGCGAAAAAGCTGGTACGAGGTGCATGTTGATCCTGTGCCGGAAGGTATCGTGTGTATTGCACGGGATATCACCGAACGCAAATATGCTGAAGAGAAATATACTACTATTCTTCGTACCGCCCTGGACGGATTTTGCGCAGTAGATCTCCAAGGGCATATTCTGGATGTAAACGATGCTTATTGCCGACTTATTGGTTATAGCCGAGAAGAACTTCTTCGTATGAGAATATCAGATATCGAAATCGTTGAAAACCCGGAGGAGACAACGCATCGGCTTCAGCGAATCATGGAGGCTGGTGGCGATCGTTTTGAAACCCAACATCGTTGTAAAGATGGTCGAATTATTGATGTCGATGTCAGCACCAATTACTTAAAAAAAGAGCAGCAGTTTTTTGTGTTTCTTCGCGATATCACTGCACGCAAACAGATGGAAACGACCTTACGGGAAAGCGAAGAGCGGCATCGACTATTAATTGAGCAATCAGTAATGGGTATTGGAGTTTCGCAAGGGAATCAGATTGTGTTCGCTAATCCGGCATTATTACGCATTTTCGAATATGATACACTAGAGGACTTTGTTAAAACTCCATTGTTAGAGCTTGTTGCACCATCTTCTCGTGAAATGATCGCAAAACGTTTAAAAAAGGTAGCACAAGGGGAGCCGCAACCTTCAGATTTTGAGTACGATATCGTCTGTAAAAACGGGAAAATTAAAACATTACATGCCCAGAGTTCTTGGGTTACCCTAGGTGATGTAAAGTATACCCAAACGACATTCGAAGATATTACCGAACGGAAGCGGGCAGAAGAAGCGCTGCGTGATAGCGAAACGAAATATCGTTCGTTATTTGACAATAGTCTTGACGCGGTAATGTTGACCGCACCCGATGGTAGTATTCTAGCAGCTAATCCTGCAGCATGTAAAATGTTTGAACGACCTGAAGAAGAAATCTGTCGGCTCGGTCGAACCAGCATAATTGATTCATCCGATCCGCGGTTGGCACTTGCTATTGAAGAGCGTGCCAGTAAAGGGATGTTCTCTGGAGAACTCACTGGGTTGCGGAAAGATGGAACTAAATTCCCTATCGAATTAACGAGTATACTATTCAAAGATAATAAAGGTAATCTGCGCACCAGCATGATTATCCGGGATATCACCAACCGTAAACAGATGGAAGAGCGGCTTATTGCTTCAGAGCAAAAATATCGGGATTTGATCGATACCGCACAAGCCGGGGTATATCAGACTCATCTTAATGGAACCATTCTTTTTGCTAACAAAACACTCGTCGATATCTTTGAATTTCCTTCGATTCAGGACGCAATCGGCACCAATATTATCGAGCGATATAAAAATCCTGCTGACCGGAAGCGACTCCTATTAGAATTAAATAAAAACCATGCGATTAACAACTATGAGATAACCTTTATTACTAAAACCAACAAAGAGATTGTGGTCTTACTCAGCGCCATGCTTATTGGAGAAACTATTTCCGGCATGGTCCAAGATATTACTTCGTTAAAAAAAGCTCAAGATCAAATTCGGCTGTTCAGCGACGCAGTGCAAAGCGTTAACGATTGTGTCGGGATAACCGACTTGGAAACCAATTTTCTTTTTATCAATACCGCATTTGAAAAGACCTATGGTGTTTCTAGCCAAGAAATTATCGGCAAGAAAATCGATCAGCTTTGGGACTATTTCAATCCGCAACATAAAAAAAGAACTATTATTCCTCATACCTTCCAAGACGGTGGTTGGCAGGGAGAAGTGTTACATAAACGAAAAGATGGCAGTTTTTTTCCGGCATGGCTATCAACCGCCATTATTAAAAATAGCAACAATCAACCGATCGGATTGATTGGCATCACGCGTGATATCACCGAACAGAAAAAAGCTGAAGAAATCCTGCGGCAAAGCGAAGAGCGCTATCGGGGCTTATTCGAGAATTCGATTATGGGAATTGTGCAAGTACATCCCGATGGTCATCTTCTCACTGCTAATTCCACCTTTGCTCGGATGTTTGGCTTCGCCAGCCCCGAACAAATGATTGCCGAAATTAACGATGTTGGCAAACAACTCTATGCGAATCCTGAAGAACGCAAGCAAGTCCTTAAACTGCTTGCTGAAAAAGGACGCATTAAACCGAGAGAAGAAGAAGCATTACGCCGCGATGGAACCATATTTTCCGTTTGGGCATCCATGCGCGCCATCAAAGACAGTAACGGTAAAACGCTCTATAATGAAGCTGAAATTCTTGATATTACCGAGCGCAAACGAGCAGAGAAATTAACTCAGACATTTACCGAGCTGAGTCTAGAATTAACAAAAGCTGATACCCTTAATTCCTTAGCCAAGCCGGTAGCGAAAGCCGTGGATACCTTGCTAAATTACGACGCCTTTCTTTTTGTCCAGCGGTTGCCGGATAGCGAAATGTTCCACATCGTCTATGCTGAAGATATCGTTGGCGGAAAGCAACAACGAATAAATACTGATGATGTCGAACAGGAAATGTATCGTCCATTAGGAAAATTATTAGAAGGAGAACCCTTTATTTTGAACCGGCACCCGCAAGATAATCCGCAGAATTGGCAGCGGTTTGGTGATGAATCGCGTCCTTCATCGAGTTTGTTATTTGCTCCGATTTGTTTTGGTAACCAAGTGTGTGGAATTCTATCAGCCCAATCGTATACTCCTCAACGATATCAACAACCGGATTTAGCACTCCTAAAATCGATTGCTGATACTATGGCTCCGGCATTGCGACGAGTACAAGCGGAAAATATCTTGCAGAAGAGCGAATCTAGTCTTAAAGAAGCCCAACGGATTGGTCGTATTGGTAGTTGGCAATGGGATATTATAACCAATAAGGCACAATGGTCGGAAGAGACCTATCGCATTTTTGGATTGCGGTACGGTGAGTTGATAGAGCATCGGGAGAAATTTCTCAAAATGATCCATCCCGAGGATAGGCACCGAGTAGACCAAGCGCTTGCTGATGCGGTAAATGGAGTAAAAGAGTATAGTGTAGATTATCGTATTATCCTCTCAAATGGTACGATAAAGGTCATCCATGCCCAGGCTGAGGTTCAACGGGATAATCAAGGGAAGGCTATTTTTCTACATGGTACGGTACAAGATATTACCGATCGCATACGGACGGAAGAAGAATTGCGCATTTCAGAACAAAAATTCTCTAAAACGTTCCATTCCAGTCCTGATGCGGTAGCGTTGTCAGAATTGGAAAGCGGCTTGCTCCTTGAGGTCAACGAAGGGTTTAAGGATGTTTTTGGGTACAGTCGAGAAGAGGCGATTGGTCACACCACGATTGAACTAGGAATATATCATAGGCCCACAGATCGGACAAAGATAATCCAAACGGTACGCAAACAGGGTAATCTCCATAATTATGAGTTAAAAGGACACCGGAAATCAGGCTCCGAGCTGGTTGCATTGCTATCCATAGAGCAGATCGAGATCGGTGGAAAACCATGTATAATTACTATTGCCCGCGACATCACCGAACGTAAACGCGCAGAAGAAAATATACGCCTTTCTTACGACCGCTTAAATCTGGCAACAAAAGCGGGGCATTTAGGTATCTGGGATTGGGATATTCTCAAGAACGAACTCCATTGGGATGACCGAATGTATGCTCTCTATGGGCTAAAGCCCAGCCAGCTTAAAGGTAATTACAAAACCTGGTTGGCTAATGTTCATCCCGATGATCGCAAACGCTGCGATAAAATTTCCAGGCAAGCTTTGCTTGGAAAACAAAATTATGATATCGAGTTTCGAGTAGTATGGCCTGATGGCTCTCTTCATGTACTTAAAGCATACGCTCAGATTATTCGTGACAATGCGGGGAATGCTCTCCGCATGACCGGAGTGAATTTCGATATTACCGACCGCAAACAGGCAGAAGAAACGCTGCGGGTATCACGAGAAAAACTGCGGAACCTAGCCATCCATCTGGAATCTATTCGAGAAGAGGAACGAACCCGAATAGCCCGAGAGATCCATGATGAATTGGGACAAACACTAACCGCATTGAAAATGGATACTTCCTGGTTAACTAAACGATTTACGAAAGAGCAAACGCTGTTATCACAAAAAACGAAAGATATGGATGTAATTATCGACCGGACGATAAAAACGGTTAAGCGGATTACTTCGGAATTACGGCCCGGATTGCTTGACGATTTAGGATTACCGGCAGCCCTCGATTGGCAGGCGAATGAATTTACCCGGCATTCCGGGATCCCGAGCAAAGTTACCATCATTCCTGCAGGTATAACCCTGAATCGAGAAACAACTACAGGTTTATTCCGGATTTTCCAAGAAACATTGACCAACATCGCCCGGCATGCACATGCCACCAGAGTGACCGTTAGCTTGGTTAAAAAGCGGACGCGGATAGTCCTAACGATAAAAGATAATGGAAAAGGGATAACCCAAAAACAAATCAACAGCATTCAATCGTTGGGATTAATCGGTATCCGAGAGCGAGTCGGATATTTGGAAGGAACGGTCGAATTCAAAGGTATTAAGGGAAAGGGAACTACGGTGATTGTCCAAATTCCCATTAAATAATAAATATTGGACGCAGATAAACGCAGCTTTTCATGATTATAAACCTCATGATAAACATCACGCATTTGATAGCCTGAGAAGATAATCAGCGAATATCTGTGATAATCTGCGTTTTAGAGGTTTTTATGATTAGAATCTTGATTGCTGATGACCATGCGATCGTTCGATCCGGATTGAAACAAATCGTAGCTGAAACCACCGATATCCAAGTAATTGATGAAGCTGCTTCCGGTAAGGAAACGATGGATAAAATCATACAGCATGATCTAGACGTAGTCATCTTGGATATTTCAATGCCGGATAAGCATGGATTGGATATTTTAAAAGATATCAAACTCCAGAACCCGCATATCCCGGTCCTGATATTAAGCATGCATCCGGAAGAACAGTATGCGATTCGGTCGATAAAATCCGGTGCTGCCGGATATTTAACCAAAGAGAGTATTCCGGAAGAACTACTGCATGCGATTCGGAAGGTTGCTGCCGGAAAAAAATATATCAGCGCGTCTCTTTCAGAGCGAATCGCAGCATCATTGGGTCAAGATACTACCCAACCGCCGCATACGCTACTTTCCAACCGGGAATATGAGGTGATGACCATGCTTGCTACCGGCAAATCGGTGTCAACTATTGCGGCCGAATTATCGTTAAGCGTTAAAACGATTAGTACCTACCGAAGCCGGATTCTGGAAAAAATGGAGATGACCTCTAATGCCGAGTTGATGCGCTATGCCATTGAGTATAACCTGGTTGATTAACCTAACCCCTATTGTTCTCCAAAAGAATACTAAGAAGAAATAACGCACTGCCTGCAAAATTCAAATTAGTCTTGTATTTTTACAATCTTGATATACCCATCATCTTGACTCTCGGATCAGATTGGCAGCCTGCCAATTTGATTTTTTTATGGTATTAGCCTTGTGTTTTGACGAGGGATATCGGATATCCCTCGTCATCGCTCCATAAAAAACTCGGTACAAAACGGATTTCATCCTCCCAGGCATACCCTGCCATTTTGGCATGGTACCCGGAGTGGAATATAGGGATATCTGATTTCCCTATATCCTACTCTACCTAACCTATGGTCAAAATACTATTTTAAAATACCCTCGTTTCAGGATAGTATTTTTATCTTGCGGTTCCTGTAGGACAAACACCGACATAAAAATCAGACATTACCGGATAGCATTTATGGTTTATATATCCTATAGTATTTCCATATTTCAATTCCGTGCCTAAGTAAACTCTATGAAAATCTTTATTGCTGATGATTCTGCCGTTATTCGCGAACGATTAATCTCTTTATTAAGTGAATGTCCGGGTATCGAAATTATCGGGCAAGCGCAGGATGCCGCTGAAACTATGAAATTGCTCGAAACCCTCAATCCGGATGTAGTGATTCTGGATATTCGGATGCCCGGAGAAAGTGGAATCGAAGTGCTCCGGAATATTAAACAATGCAAACAGGCACCAAAGGTGATTATGTTAACCAATTATCCCTATCCGCAATATCGGGATAAATGCCTGGAATTAGGTGCCGATTACTTTTTCGATAAATCCACTGAATTCAATAAGATCCCTGAGATTTTGGCTTCGATGAATACGGCTTCACCAGCCGATTAACATCGAATTAATAATGATACACCTCATAGAAAAGATTTGGCGCAATAATGATGGAGCTTAATATGCAGCGCAATTCCCAGCATATAACTTCAATCAGTTCAGTCATTGTTATTCTTATCGGATGTATGGTGTTGATCGGCTGGGTGTTTAATATCGGCCTCTTAAAAAGTATTCTACCGAATTTGGTTAGTATGAAAGCCAATACGGCAATTTGTTTCATTCTTTCAGGGATTTCACTTCTCTTATCCATTCCAGAAAATGCAAAAAAATCGGTCAAACACATAGCGCGTGGATGTGCCGGATTGGTTCTTCTCATCGGCACGATGAGTCTCCTTGAATATATTTTTCAATGGAACCTTGGTATCGACCAACTATTCTTTCAAGATGCTGCCAACGCTATCGGTACATCAAATCCCGGTCGAATGGCGCCAAATACTGCTTTGAATTTCATCTTTATAGGATTTGCGCTATTACTGCTTGATGTTGAAACCAACCGCCATAGTTGCCCATTTCAATATCTCATCCTCTTCGCCGGAATAATCGCGTTATTTGCCGTTGTGGGATATGCCTATGGAGTCAATACCTTATACGGTTTTGCTGCATATACCAAAATGGCAATGCATACCGCGGTAACGTTCCTTATCATTTGTTTCAGTATCTTATTTTCCCGCCCACATCGGGGATGGATGCAGATTGTTCTGAGCGATACCAGCGGTGGAATTATCGCGCGCTGGTTTTTCCCGGCAATCATTTTGATTCTGTTCGCTCTCGGTTGGCTACGCTTAGCGGGAGAACGAGCTGGATTATACGATACTGCATTCGGTACTTCACTGCGCGTGATTATAAATATTCTTCTTTTCTTACCCTTAATCCTATGGACTGCCAAATCGTTATATAAATCCGATTTGCAACGAAAACAAAATGAACTACAGATTCAACAATTGAATAGAATGCTTGAAAAAAGAATCAACTATTTATCCAAATATGCCAATGATATTATTCTCTTGCTTGACGAACACGGGAAAATTCTAGAAGGAAATGATCGTGCCTTAAAAGCCTATGGCTATTCCGCAGAAGAATTGTTCCGGCTGAATATCCGCGATTTGCGGACTTCTGAAGTCCGGGGACAAGTAGATGAACAGATGCATATTACCGATCAGCAAAACGGATTTATTTTTGAAACCTTCCATCTACGAAAAGACACCACCTCTTTTCCGGTAGAAGTCAGTGCCCGGGCAGTTGAAATCGAGGGGAAAAAAGTATATCAGAATATTATCCGAGATATTACTGAACGGAAGAAAGCCGAAGAACAACTCAAAAAGACTATGGACGATTTAGCCCGATCAAACCGGGATTTGGAACAGTTTGCATATGTCGCGTCCCATGATTTACAGGAACCACTGCGCATGGTTTCAAGCTTCACTCAACTATTAGCTCGACGATATCAGGATAAACTGGACCAGGATGCGCATGAATTTATCGGGTATGCGGTGGATGGCGCCAACCGGATGCAGCGAATGATAAACGATTTGCTAACGTTTTCCCGAATCAGTACCCGTGGTAAACCGTTTGAATCGATCGATTGCGAATCAATACTCAACGAAGCCCATACCAATCTCTTAATGGCAATTCAAGAAAACCAGGCGATGGTAACTCACGATGCATTACCGACCATACAAGCCGATGAATCCCAACTAATACTCCTATTCCAGAATTTGATTGGCAATGCCATAAAATTCCATAGCCAGGGACCACCCCGGATTCATGTTTCTACGCAAGAGAAAGAAAATGATTGGTTGTTTGCAGTACGGGATAATGGTATTGGGATCGCCCCGGAATATTTCGACCGGATATTTATCATATTCCAACGGTTACATGGAAAAGAAGCATATCCGGGAACCGGTATTGGATTGGCAATATGCAAAAAAATTGTGGAACGGCACGGTGGAAAAATTTGGGTTGAATCCGAACCCGGAAAGGGATCGACATTCTATTTCACCATCCCAAAACGATAATTAACCCAAACGCAGCTCTGCGTTGCGTGAACAGACTAATATAAAAGGAAGGAAACAATCATGAATCAAGATTCAGGAAAACCCATCGAAATATTATTAGTTGAAGATAATCCCGGTGATGCCCGATTGGCAATGGAGGCTTTAAAAGATGCGAAAGTTAAAAATAACATCTCTTGGGTAAAAGATGGAGTTGAAGCGATAGAATATTTACATAAATCCGGTCGATTTGCCAATGCAATCCGCCCGGATTTAATTTTCCTCGATTTAAATCTCCCGAAAAAAGATGGGCGAGAAGTATTATCCGAGATTAAAGAAGATGACCAGTTCAAGCGGATTCCGGTAGTCATCCTGACCGTTTCAAAAGCGGAAGAGGATATAATGAAAACCTATAATCTGCATGCCAATTGCTATGTTACCAAACCGATTGATTTAGAACAGTTTGCCAAAGTAGTTAAATCGATAGAAGATTTCTGGTTTACTATCGTTAAGCTACCACCGAACGGAAAAAGACATTAATTGGAAAGTAGAAAGGTATCTTTATATATTTAGATATAAATATAACCTTGAAACTGGTGAAAATAAATGCTCGATAAACCAATAAAAGTAATGCTGATTGAAGATAATCCCGGTGATGCACGATTGATTCGGGAGATGTTAAAAGAAACCGAAGAGTTTGAATTCGAGGTACTCTGTTTGGACCGGTTATCGAGAGGATTGGAACACCTCGCTCGAGAATCGCAGGATATCGTCTTATTAGACCTGGGCCTTCCTGATAGTACCGGATTGGAAACATTTAATAAACTCTATCAACAGAAACGGGAATTACCGGTAATCGTTCTGACCGGACTGGATGATAAAACCGTTGCGGTCAATGCGGTACGAGAGGGCGCGCAGGATTATGTGGTTAAGGGTGATATCATAGGCAAACTCCTAGTACGCTCCATACGGTATGCCATAGAACGGAAACGAGCGGAAGAAAAAATTATCCGATTAAATCGGATTTATGCAGTTCTCAGCAATATAAACGGCGCAATTGTTCGGATTCGCGATCAACAATTATTATTTGAAGAAGCCTGTAAAATAGCCGTAAATTTTGGATTATATCGGCTTGCCTGGATCGGACTAATTGATCCGAAAACCCATCGAGTGAATCCGATAACCTATTATGGATGTGCAGTAGGATACCTTGACCAATTTAAGATATCCTTTGACGATGTTCCTGAAGGACAGTGTCCTACCGGTGCATCTATTCGTCAAGAAAAGTACGTTATCTGTAATGATGTCGAACATGATAAAAGTGTAGTTCTTTGGCGGAAGGTACTGCTCGAGCAGGGATATCGATCAATTGCAGCATTTCCATTAAAAAATGGACCAACCATTATCGGCACCTTAACCTTAATTGCGGCTGAACCTTATTTTTTTGATGAACAGGAAATTCCGTTATTACAGGAAATAGCTGCAGATATCTCGTTTGCAATCAATACCATTGAATCTGAGAAAAACCGGAAATTAGCAGAAGAAACCCTCCAGAAAAGCGAAAAAAAGATTAAGGAAAGCTACATCAAACTGCGTCGTACTTTGGAAGAAACCGTAAATTCATTGGCTTCAGCATTAGAGACCCGGGATCCCTATACTGCCGGGCACGAACGAAGAGACGCACAGTTGGTATGTGCTATTGCCAAAGAAATGGGATTATCGGAAGACCAGATCGAAGGGCTTCGTATCGCCTCGCTTTTACATGATATCGGGAAAATGGCGGTTCCGGCAGAGATTCTTAGTAAACCAACGAAATTAACTGATATTGAATTTAAATTAATTAAAGTGCATCCTGAAGTAGGCTATAACATTCTGAAGGATATCGATTTTCCTTGGCCAGTAGCCCAGATTGTATATCAGCATCAAGAACGATTAGATGGCTCCGGGTATCCTCAAGGATTAAAGGGAGAAGAAATTTTACTTGAAGCCCGGATTTTAACCGTCGCTGATGTGGTCGAAGCGATGAGTTCGCATCGACCGTATCGACCGGCGTTGGGAATTTTACCAGCTTTAGATGAAATCCGTAAGCATCGGGGTATATTATATGACCCGCAAGCAGTGGATGCGTGCTTAACTTTATTTCAGGAAAAAGGATTTAAATTTCAATAATAATTTGTACTCGTATCTATAAATTTTACAATATTTAGAAATCTGATTATTATCCATAGCGCTGGTGTAAGAAAGGGTGTTTTATATGAAAAAAGATATTGGCCAAACCAAAACCCAGCTGCTTAATGAACTCACTAAGCTTAAAATTCGAATTGCAGAGTTGGAAAAAACTACGAGCAAACGTAACCTGCGCAAAGAAACAGGATTCGAATACCAAGACCGCATTCGGAAACTATTCCTCTCTCTGAATGAAGCTTTCTATCTCGCCCAGATTATCTATGATAACGATGATACCCCTTGCGACTACCGGTACTTAGAAGTCAACAATGCGTTTGCGAAACTGATCAATTTACAACGAAAAGAGATAATCGGCAAACGGTATAAAGAAATTGTTACGGTTGACACTACCGATTGGCTGCAAACATTTATTAAAGTTGCAACTACCGGTATCCCAGTTAAACATGTTTTTTATTCCCCGGAATACAACAAGTATTTTGAGACGATAGCGTTTAAACCGGGAGAAAACCTGTTTGCGGCTATTGTCAGCGATATCACTGAAAATAAATTAGCAGAACAACAATTGAAGCGGTTAACCGAACAGTATCGAGAATTATTTGAGAATTCCGGGACTAATGTGATTATTATCGATAAACAAGGTAACTACTTAATGGTTAATAAAAACGCGGCGGCTAATTTCGGATTACCACCGGATAAAATTATTGGTAAGTCCATGACCGAACTCTTACCTCCAGCAACCGCGCAAAAATATCTATCGCTGAACCGTCAATTGTTAAAATCGGGCGGAAGCCGGGTATATGAAGATTCATTCCAACTCTCAACCGGGAACAGGTGGTTCTTAATCATCGACCAGTGCCTTAAAGATGAAAAAGGAAGAAATTATGCGGTTCAAAGCAGTAGCATCGATATCACCGATCGTAAAACTACAGAAGCTAAATTGCGGGTGCATGAAGAGCAATATCGAGTGCTGTACGAAAATACCGGTACGGCAATGCTGATTGTCGAAGATGATATGATGATAAGCTTAGTAAATTCGCAGTTTTGTAAACTTATCGGATATTCTAAAAAAGCACTTGAAGGGAAAAAGCGCTGGACCGATTTTGTCGTACCCGAAGACGTACCTTGGATGGTTAAACAGCATCGACTCCGTCGGGAAAAGCCGGAAGGAGCCCTGCGACAATATGAATTCCGGCTGATTAACAAAGAGCATCAAATTCGGAATATTTTTCTGAATGTCGATATTATTCCCGGTACCAAACAGAGTATTGCATCTTTAATTGATATCACTGAACTCAAACATACTGAAGAAGAATTACGGAAGCAAAAGGATGCAGAGCAATTATTTCAACAGCAATTAATCATGCTTCACCAAGTCCGGAACGATTTGATTAATACTACTACGATAGACGAATTATGTCGTCGGGCGATTGAACTTGGTAAAACCCGGCTTGGATTCGACCGCCTTGGAATATGGCTAAATACCAATACTCCTCATGTTCTGTCCGGCTCATTCGGGATCGACGAAAAGGGTAACCTCCGTGATGAACGAAACCAGCGGGTGACCATAAAACCGAATTCTACTATAGGACGCCTCCTTAAGAAGAAACAGTTCGTGTACAGCGAGCAGAATGTGCCTTTACTTAATCATCAAGCCAAAGAAATTGGTAAAGGAACTCATCTTGTTGCCGGATTATGGGATGGTAAACAGTTACTTGGTTTTCTTTCGGCAGATAATTTACTCGGGAAAAAACTGTTTTCTCATTATGCAGGTGAGCTTTTAGGGATTTATGCATCTACGGTCGGTCAATTGTATACTCGCAAACAGGCCGAGGTGGCGTTGCAAGAGAAAAACGAGCAGATAACCTTGCTCAATCTGGTGTCTCAGGTGACTATTGAGAGCCGTACTCCTGAAGAATTAGTAGACCGGTTGGTCGAAACTATCCGCCAAGTAATGCCCTGCGATGCTGCTTATGTTGATGCTTTTGATGAAACCAATCTTCTCGCTAAAGGAGTCCGGAGTTATGATACCATCAATGGCGTGTTTAGTTTAGTTCCTGCCGGAACCGCCCGAGTAAATCCACACGGTACCGTAGATAAGGTAATCTTTTTCCAACGGAAACCAGTACGAATCCTTCGAGCGAATGAACCACAAAAAGGAATGTATATGTCGCCCTTCGGTGATAAGGAACGCCGGTCCGCTTCACTGCTATACGCGCCCATGATCGCTCGCGACAAGGTTATTGGCAGCATTTCTGTCCAGAGTTATACCCATAATGCTTATTCGGAAAAGGAAGAGAGGTTATTATCCGAGATCGCCCGGCAGGTCGGTTCCGCTTTTGAGTCGATCAAGCTGTATTCAGAAACCAAGCAGGCAGAAGAGACATTGCGTAAATCGGAACTACAATTTCGGTTAATCTGGGAGAATTCGACTGATGCCTTGCGGTTGACCGACGCACAAGGAACAATGTTACAGGTCAATGAAGCCTTCTGTCGAATGGTTGATAAGCCTAAAGAAGAGTTAGAAGGGAAACCGCTGGCGATAGTCTATCCTGCAGACCGCTTTGAATATAACATGCATCGTCATCGGGAACGATATCAAACCAAAACGGTCAAGCCACATTATGAACAAGAAATGACGTTCTGGAATGGGAAAAAAGTATTTTTAGAAATCATTCATACCTTTTTCGAGATAGAAGGGCAAACGATATTACTGCTTACAAGTTATCGTGATATTACTGCCCGTAAACAGGTAGAAGAAATGTTACGAACGAACGAGGAAAAGATGCGCAGTATCATGGATAATATCGGAATCGGCGTGGCGCTCATTAGTCCAAAGATGGAGATTCTTGAATTGAACCTCCAGATGCGGAAATGGTTTCCATTAATTGATGCGGCGCAACATCCCACCTGTTATTACGCATTCAACGATCCGCCACGGGAAGCGCCATGTGACTATTGTCCAACCTATAAAACATTGCAAGACGGTCTTGTCCACGAAGCTACAACGCATACCCCGCAGGCAGGATGTATCGTTCGTAATTACCGCATTATTTCTTCTCCTATCCTCAATAAGGCGGGGGAGGTTACGGCAGCGATCGAGATGGTTGAAGATATTACCGACCGGATTCAAGCAGAAGAAAAACTACATCATATCGAACGACTTTATCAAAATGCAATAATCCAAACCGGTAGCGTGGTATATCAACGCGACTATTCCAGCCAAAACTATGCATTTATGAGTGAGGGCATCCTTGCGCTAACCGGATATACGGTAGAAGAATTTACCGGACAGCTATTCATCAGTCAACTCCGAAAAACCGAAGCATACGGCCCGGACAAAGACTTGCCGCATGAAGAGCGGGTGCGACGTTCACGAGCCGGACTCATTACGTATTGGCATGAAGATTACCTTTTCGAGAAAAAAGATGGTGCTTTAGTTTGGTTATCCGATGTTTCGGTTCCACTTTACGATACTACCGGAAAACCCATTGGGTCGCTTGGTATTTTAACCGATATCTCCGACCGTAAACGGGCTGAGGAAACACTCCGGCTTCGTGAAGCAACGATTCGGAGTGTATTTAAAGCTGCTCCTGTTGGTATCTGCGTCATGAAAGACCGAAGATATCAAAGCGCAAATGACCATTGGTGCAAAAGTTTTGGTTATTCGGAAGAAGAACTTATTGGAAACACTACCCGGATGCTCTACGAAAACGAAGAAGAATATCAACGTGTAGGGCAACTATTACACCAGTCGCTTCAAGAAAAGGATGTGGTAACAATCAACACCCGGCTACGCCGCAAAGATGGCGTATTTCGTGATGTTATTTTATCAACAGCCTCACTTCAACCTCACGATCTATCAACTGGAGTAGTAGTTATAATCCATGATGTCACTGAAAGTAAAGAGGCTACCGAGAAGATTTATAATCTTTATACTCTGATTCAGGCTATTCGGAAAGTTAATGAGACCTTAGTCCGAGTCAAGGAAGATACCTAATTATACCAGCAGGTTTGTCATACACTAGCTCAAGTTAACTATATTCGGTTTGTCTGGATCGGGCTCATTGAACCGAATAATGTTGCCATTAAACCCATCGCTTTTGCCGGAACCGAAGATGGATATTTGTCAACCATAAAAATCACCTGGGATGATACGGCGTTTGGAAAAGGTCCTACTGGAACCGCAATTAAGAATAAGAAACCGAGTATTATTAATGATATTGCTACTGATCCTAATTTTGGTTTATGGCGCGAAGAAGCATCAAAGCGCGGGTATTTATCAACCATTGCGTTGCCTTTGATTCATGAAGAAGAAGTTATCGGTGTGCTGCGAGTATATTCCGGAATCAAGCACGTTTTTGGTGAAGAAGAAGTCGAATTTCTAACTGAAGTAGCACAAGATATTGCCGTGGGAATAAAATCATTAAAACTGGAAAAGAAACTAGAACAAACCTCTACTCATTTGCGGCAGGCATTAAATGAATCGATTGAAACCATCGCAAAAATCAGCGAATTGCGCGACCCTTATACCTCCGGTCACCAGAAACGAGTTGCAAAACTAGCGGTGGCAATCGCCCAAGAACTCAAATTGCCGGAGAGAATGATTGAAGGAATCAAGGTTACCGGCTATCTTCATGATTTAGGGAAATTAGCTATCCCAGCCGAAATTCTCAGCAAACCGACCCAATTAACCAAAACCGAGTTTGAGTTGATTAAAACCCATCCGCAAACCGGATTCGATCTATTGAGCGGATTGATTTTCCCTTGGCCGGTAGCGGAAGTCATTCTCCAACATCATGAACGACTGAATGGTGTCGGATATCCGCACGGATTGAAATCAGATGCTATATTGATGGAAGCGCGGATTATCGCGGTCGCTGATGTAGTCGAAGCGATGAGTTCCCATCGACCATATCGACCAGCATTGGGCCTTCAACCGGCACTCGATGAAATCAAAAAGAATCGCGAGATTTTATATGATACAAACGTAGTCGATGCTTGTCTGCGATTATTTCAAGAAAAAGGATTTGCATTCGAAAAAGATTAGTTTTTTTATATTATTCCAAACATTAGAACCGTTAAATAAAATCCGAACGTATTGAATTACACGAAAGCGAGTAATGATCATGGTTAAGGCTATTTCGAGACATAAATCCTTATCGCATATTCCATTAAAAACCATGGTATTCACAGCACTGGTTTATTTTTTAACCGCAAAACTAGGGCTTCTTCTCGCTTTTAAAGGAACCAATGCTTCTCCAGTGTGGGCGCCAACCGGAATAGCGTTTGCCGCAGTATTTTTATTAGGATACCGTATTTGGCCGGGGCTTTTTCTCGGCGCTTTTTTAGCCAACCTGATTACGTTGTCAACGTTAGGTTTATCGGTATCAGCCTCGCTATTAACCTCACTTAGTACCGCGGCTGGAAATACACTCGAAGCACTCGTGGGAGTATCACTAACTAAACAAATCTGTAAAAATCGTAATCCTTTTGATCATTTTGAAGATTCCCTTACCCTGATTATTCGTGGGATTTTTTTAAGTACTTTAATTAGCGCTACTATTGGTACGACAAGCTTCTATCTCAATTTCCGCGATTGGACTAATTATACGACCATGTGGATAACCTGGTGGCTGGGTGATTCTATCGGTGCCATTATCATTATTCCTCTTATTCTCATTTGGCATAAAAAAGAGTTTTCTCGATGGAATCGCGGAAAGATATCGGAAGCCATACTTTTATTTTTGGTAATTTTAGCCTTCTTTCTTTATATTTTCCTAAAAAAAGTCCATCTGGAATATATGATTATTCCGATTTTACTCTGGACGGTACAGCGGTTTAATCGATTTGAAACCGCAATCGTCATTTTCTTGATTTCAGTAATTTCGATTCTGCTCACAATACATGGATATGGTCCATTTGCGCAAACCGATTTAAATCGCTCACTTCTATTGTTGCAATCATATATTGGTTTAATTTCATTATCGACCATAATTTTATCGATTATTGTCAATGAACAGCGCCAGACTGAAATATCGCTTAAAGAGTCACAACAGCAGATGCGAGATATTATCGATTTCTTACCTGACGCTACGTTTGCGATAGATTTTGAAGGCCGGATTATTGTATGGAATCGGGCGATTGAAGAGTTGACTGGTGTTAGCGCTTCAAATATGTTGGGAAAAGGGAATTATGAATATGCGATTCCTTTTTGGGGAAAACGACAGCCGATTCTCATTGATTTGGTTTTATCCAATCGAATTGAGCAGTTGCAAAATTATACCTCAATTAAGAAAATTGGTAATACTTGTTTTGCCGAAACAACTATCTATGCATTAAAAGGGAAGCCTTTAACGCTGTGGTTGGCGACGCAACCGCTTTACGATATTAAGGGAAAAATGATTGGTGCTATTGAATCAATTCGCGATATTTCACAGCAAAAGCAGGCGGAAGAGACTAACACTAAATTAGCCGCTATTGTTGAATCTTCGGAAGATGCAATTATTGGAAAAACCTTAAGCGGCATTATTACCAGTTGGAATAAAGGGGCCGAGAAAATGTATGGGTATGCAGCTGATGAAATTATCGGGAAATCAATCGACCTGCTTATTCCCAAAGACAAAATTAATGAAATTCCTGATATTCTGAATAAAATAAAAACCGGGCAGACTATTTCTCACTACGAAACTTCCCGTACCAAAAAAAATGGACAAGAAATCGAGGTTTCCTTAACGATATCACCCATTAAAGGTAATAATGGAAGTATTATTGGCGCATCTACCATAGCCCGCGATATCACTGAAAGTAAACAGGCAGAAGCAAACCTGTTATTTAAAACCACCTTATTAGAAGCGCAATCGGAAACAACTATTGATGGCATTTTAGTGGTTGATAAAAATGCGAAGATCGTGTTATCGAATAACCGATTCAGAGAAATCTGGAATGTTCCCCAGCAGCTTATTGATGCCCACGATGATACTGAACTACTACGGTATGTTTTAACCCAATTAAAACACCCGAATGAATTTATAAAAAAAGTCGAATATCTCTATGCCCACCAGACCGAAAAGAGCCGAGATGAAATCGAATTAACTAAGGGAACTGTTCTGGACCGATACTCCGCGCCTTTAATAGGTCCAACGAGCACGTATTATGGAAGAATCTGGTATTTCCGTGATATCACCGACCAAAAGCGGGCAGAGGAAACACTCCGTCTTAGCGAAGCAACTATTCGCAGTGTATTCCAAGCGACACCGGTTGGCATTTGTGTAATGAAAAATCGGATTTTTCGAAACGTAAATGAATACTGGAGCAAGATTATCGGTTATCGAGAAGACGAACTTATCGGAGCATCTCCCCGCATTCTCTACGAAAACGAAGCGGAATATCTTCGAGTAGGTCAAGAATTGTATGGTTCTCTTAAAGACCAAAACGTAGTAATAGTAAATACGCGGTTACGGCGGAAGGATGGTATATTCCGCGATGTCGTCTTAATCTCCGCGTCACTTCAACCTCACGATTTATCCGCGGGAGTAATCGTAACGGTCCATGATGTTACCGAGCGTATTCAAGCGGAAAAAGCTTTACAGGAGAGTGAACGGAAATATCGTGAATTAGTCCAAAATGCTAACAGTATTATTCTCCGCTGGGATCGGAATGGGAAAGTGATTTTTTTAAACGAGTTCGGACAACGATTCTTTGGGTATCGAGAAGATGAGCTTATTGGAAAACATGTTGTTGGAACTATTGTGGCTGAAGCAGAAAGCTCTGGCCGTATGCTTCGTGAGTTGATGGACAAGATTTGCGAGAATCCTCATGCCTATGAACATAACACCAACGAAAATATCCGCCGAGACGGGAGTCGGGCTTGGATTACCTGGACCAATCGGGCAGTGATCGATGCTCAAGGACAGTTGGTTGAGATATTTAGTGTTGGCTCGGATATTACCCAGCAAAAACAAGCGCAAGACGCATTGCTCCAGAGTGAACGGAACTATCGGGAAGTATTTAATGCTACGAGCGAAGCCATCCTGATTCGAGATTTTTATACTGGAAAGATTATTGAAGTTAACGAAACTGCATTGCAAATGTATGGGTACTCGGCGACCGAGTTTAATAATTTGACCATTAATGATATCAGTTTAGGTAAATCGCCTTATTCACAATACGAAGCTGCGGGGTGGATTAAGAAAGCGGTTGAAGAAAAACCGCAGATTTTTGAATGGGTCGGTAAACGTAAAACCGGTGAATTATTTTGGGCGGAAATAACGTTACAAAGTTCTCTTTTTGGTGGTAAAAAATGTATCCTATCTGTTATACGAGATATCAGCGTTCGTAAACAAACTGAGGCTACGTTGCAAAGTGTATTCCAAGCCGCACCGGTTGGAATCTGTGTAATGAAAGACCGGAAATATCAAAGTATAAATGACCAATGGACTAAAAGCTTCGGGTATTCCAAAGAGGAGCTTATTGGAACTACCACCCGAGCTCTTTATGAAAGTGACGAAGAATATCGTCGAGTTGGTCAAGAATTATATGAACAGCTTATCGAACAAGGAGTTACTACAATTAATACCCGGCTGCGGCGTAAAGATGGTATATTTCGTGAAGTAATTTTAAATGCAGCATCACTGCAACCCCATGATTTGTCTGCAGGAGTAGTGGTGACTATCCATGATATTACTGAACGCAATCAAGCGGAAAAAGCATTGCAAGAAAGCGAGCATCGATATCGGAGTTTAATTGAAAAATTTAATGATATTGTATTTATTACTGATTTATCCGGTAAAATGCTCTACGCCAATCCGGCATTGGAATACCATACCGGATTTATTATCCGGGATTTTCAATCACCGGATCAAGATGTTTTTTATAATTATTATGCCGACGCAGAACGAGTGCACAAGCTTATAAAAGATTTTATCGATAGTACCGATGAAATTTCTCCTAGTATTGAAAGTGTCTTTTGTGATAAAAACAATGTTGTTCATTGGCATTCTTTTGTTATCACCAAAACCGATTATCAGGGTCGATCCGCATTGCAATTTTTAGTGCATGATATCACCGACCACAAACAGGCAGAAGAAAAAATCCAGAATCTCCTCGACCAGGTCCAGCAGAATGCCGCGGAATTAGAGAAACGCGTTGTAGAGCGAACTGCAGAATTAGCGGTTGCAAAAGATCGGGCGGAAGCTGCCGACCGGATAAAATCGGCGTTTCTGGCGACCATGTCTCACGAATTGCGGACGCCGCTCAATTCGAT
>JBHGBB010000160.1:0-9524 GCA_041946755.1 bacterium
CGCGACAAGGTGGTGCTCGAAACCCTGGCAACCGCTAAAAAGAAACAGAAAAACAGTTTCAAAGAAGGCTACAGATAAACATGCAAAATGAGCTGCAAATCTACATAAACGGTCAATATTATCCTAAATCACAAGCTAAAATATCCGTATATGACCACGGCTTATTATATGGCGATGGCGTTTTTGAAGGAATCCGTATTTATAACGGTCGGGTATTCAAATTAGATGAACATTTGAAACGATTGTATGCTTCAGCCCGGGCGATTATGCTCGATATTCCGTTGTCCTATGAGAAATTAAAAGAAGCTACCTTAGCAACGGTACGCGTAAATCAGCGCCGGGATGGATATATCCGGTTGGTCGTGACTCGCGGGCCTGGTGATTTAGGATTAGCCCCCTGGAAATGCCCGAAACCATTTGTGTTTATTATAGTCGATAAAATCGGTTTATATCCGGAAGAGATTTATAGTAAAGGACTCGACATTATAACCGTCCCTACGCGAAGACATATTCCGGAAGGACTCAATCCTAATATCAAATCGTTGAATTATTTAAATAATATCTTGGCCAAAATCGAAGCGCGGCATGCCGGAGTTATGGAAGCGGTGTTACTGAATACCGATGGTTTTGTGGCTGAATGTACCGGTGATAATATATTTATCGTTAAAAATAAAACCTTAATCAGCCCGCCGGCATATGCCGGATCGCTAGACGGAATCACTCGAGCTACCGTATTCGAATTAGCGCCGAAATTACGGTTGGGTGCTAAAGAATCGATTTTAACCCGATTCGATTTGTTTAATGCAGAAGAATGTTTCCTGACTGGAACCGCAGCAGAAGTGGTCCCGGTAGTAAAAATCGACCAGCGGGTGATTGGCAATGGTAAACCCGGACCGATAACGTTAAAGTTGATACAAGCGTATCGGGCCTTAACCCGCCGGGAAGGTGTTCCGGTATACAAGAAATAAAACTGCTAGGCACAAGGTACATAGTATGACGTCCATCGTACTTGTGTACCTTGTCCTTTATATATTTCATACCTATGGTTCTCTGCGATGTTTGTAAAAAAGCGCATGCTACTTTCCATCGAACCAGACGAGTCAAAGATAAGGACACTAACCAATACATCGTCACCGAGAGTCATCTCTGCCAGACTTGCGCTGAAAAAGAAGGAATGGGATCCCAGGTTAATATTGAAGAAGTATTAACCAGTCTATTAAACCATCTTACCAGTGAAGACAAAACCGGAGATCGAGCAAAAAAAGAACGAGCCCTGATTTGCCCGCGATGTAATCTATCCTATGCACGGTTTCGCGAAATCGGCAGATTGGGTTGTCCGGAATGTTATACCACGTTTGCTGGTGAATTAGAACCGTTATTACGGCGCATCCACGGCAGTTGCGACCATCAAGGGAAAATGCCACCGCATGCGAACCGGCTGGTTGAATTAAATAAAGAATTACATCAGTTACGCAAACAACTCCAGGCCGCATTACAAGAAGAGAATTTCGAAATCGCTGCTCAGATACGCGATGCGATAAAAAAAGTCGAGTCGAATTAACCTGACAATATCGCGCTATTTAGTCCAGCCATATATCCGGTACTAAATGCCATCTGCAAATTATACCCGCCAGATTTACCGATTAGATCGATTATTTCGCCAGCAAAATATAAACCATGAATTTGTTTTGCTTCCATAGTTTTGGAATTTATTTCTGATAAAGCAATTCCTCCGGCGGTTACCATCGCTTCATCTATACTACGCAACCGTTTAACGGTTAGAATGAGATTTTTTATGGTTTTAATAAACAGCTGCCGTTCAGGTTTAGTTAGTTGGTTAACCAACTTATCCGGTTTCAATCCCATATGTTGGAAGAGTATGATAATCAATTTATTCGGCAGAAAATCCAGCGCGATATTGTGTAATTGCTGGGATGGATGTTTTCGGAAATAATGCTGGAAATAAATATCCAACTGCGATTCTGTAAATTGCGGTAATAAATCCAGGGAAATAACTACCTGCCCTTTTGTCAACAGCTTTCCTATAGAGTCACTACTATCCAATACCACGGGACCGGAAATACCATAATGGGTAAATATTAAATCGCCATAATATTGGCCTACTGTTCGATGTGGTGTAGCTATGGTTAGCTTAATATTTGGTACTGATACTCCCTGCAATCGTTTTATCCAAGGTTCGACAATTTCCAATGGCACTAATGCAGCTGAAGGAGGATTAAGGGTTATTCCTAATTGCTCGACTAGTTGATATCCATCTCCGGTTGACCCGGTTTGCGGATACGATTTCCCGCCGGTTGCCAGGATAACCGTATCCGATTGATATTCATGTTGGTCTTCAGTTACTACTCCGCAAACCTGGTTTTTGTGAACGATGATTGCTGTTACTCGATGATTATATTCTATATTCACTTTCTGCCGGGCTAAATATAGAGACAAAGCCGTAATAACATCAGTCGCTTTATCCGATTTAGGAAAAACTCGGCCATCAGCTTCAGTTTTGGTAATGACCCCTAACGATTTAAATAATTGGATAGTATCTCGATTAGAAAAAGCGGTTAATGCGGAATATAGGAATTTACCGTATTTACCATAAGCGGTGATAAAAGAATTCAAGTCCGGGTCACTATTGGTAAAATTACACCGTCCTTGACCGGTAAGCGCAAGTTTTTTACCTAACCGATTATTCCGTTCTAGGAGGATAACCTGAGCACCCTGTTCAGCAGCGGTCGCCGCAGCTAGCATACCTGCAGGGCCACCACCGATAACGACTACTTTTTTGCGAGGTCTTTTAGGAGATATAGGCATGTATAATCGCCGGCTATGATTATTCGATGAACGTCAATGCTAATGGTAGCTTTATGGTGAAACCGCCATTAATTCCGGAACCGTAACAAATAGATACCCTTGTTCTTTAAGGTTTTTAATAATTTCGGGCAACGCCGCAACAATCTGGTCATGGTCATCGTGGCATAAGATAATCGAACCGTTGCGTGCTGTTGAGAGCACATTCACCTTAATTTTATCTACTCCCGGTCTCGACCAATCCCGGGAATCGACTGACCAGAGTACGGCATCGAATTTCCGCATCGCAAGTTCTGCTAATGACCGGTTATCAAATATCCCCCAGGGTGGACGGAATAGATAGGTATTCTGTCCGGTAATCTCATAGACGATATCCCGGGTTCGCTCTACTTCCTGTTTGATTTTAACCGAGGGTACTTTCGTCAACTGTACATGAGAATAAGTATGGTTCCCGATTTCATGCCCTGCCAGATAGAGTTGTTTAACCAATTCCGGATGCTGCTGCGCATGCTGGCCAATCAGAAAGAACGTCGCCCGGATATCATGCTGTTTCAATATTTTCAATATTTGCGGGGTATATGTAGCATTCGGTCCATCGTCAAAGGTTAATGCGATATTTTTTTTCTCTTTACTTCCTGCCCAAATTACCTGGGTATTAATTCCCTGTTGTAATGATTCGTATAACCGGTTCTCGATGATACTATCGAAACTATACGGGGGAGGATATATCGGCTGCTGTTTGGCTATTGAAATAGTAGATAATATAAAAAGAAACAAAGCAATTAACGCTCGTTTAATACGCATGGTTTTCCCTCTCAGTACAGTACCAGTTTCCATTTCGGATTGATGCTTCAACAAAAAAACCAGAAATTATGTTATATCGTCTTCTCTTGATATTGATATAACACCTTGGATACATCCGTTCACCGGCTATTTCATTTTACAGGTATTTATTCCTAATATCTTATACAGTCCGCAGAATCGAGTTATTGCGGTGATGAGCGATATTATCCCGACAATAACGAATACGATTCGGAGCCAGCCGGAGAGTAATAAGCTGACGATAAACAAGAGAATCGCTATGACAGCCCGGATAATTTGATCGGTTTTTCCGATATTAGGCGTAACCGCCATGGAAACTCATCTCCTTTCAGGTAAAATTTATCCTGCTCATTGTATCACTGAGTATTCCTGTTTTGCAAGAAGTATTGTTTTCTTAATGCTAGAATACCATCTAGTTGCAGAAAACAGCTATTCCGTTGATAATAAAACAGCATATTTTTAATATTATCTTATCGAATTTCAGGAGCGACTACATGCATTATATCGAAAATAACCTTGCGGTTGGAGAAACCATAGTATACCAGACTCGACTTCATTGGCTCATTTTTAGTAAATCAATGCTCATTTTTATCGGAGCATTGTTTTTTTTACTTGGTGGACTGTTCAAATGGATCTCTCCCGATGCCGCGATTGGATTTTATCTTGTTGCTGGGATATTATGTATTATCTCATCAGTGATGTTCATCGCTAAATGGATTCAGTATATTTCCTCAGAATTTGGGGTTACCAATAGCCGGGTTTTGATTAAGGTCGGGTTCATCAGCCGCCATTCCTTAGAACTATTATTAACCAAGGTTGAAGGGATTGGGGTCGACCAGAGTATTACCGGCCGAATCTTGAATTATGGCACCATCATCGTTAGCGGAACCGGTGGCACTAAAGAAGCATTTGCTTTGATCGCTCATCCTTTGGAGTTTCGTAAAAAAGTACAGGAACAGATTATCGCTCTGCAAGAAATAAATCGTAGCTAGTTTTTATGATATCGATTCCCAAACAAATTAGTAAAGTCCCGAAATGGCTTTGGTTTGTAATCTTCACCGAACTTGCCCTCGGAGTGATTCTCCTCCTTTATTTTGTTTATTCTCCATTTCGGGAATGGTGGGGAAGATATTTACCGTCAGATATCCATTTTGTAATTTTTATCTTTCTTTTTATCTTCATAATGATTTTGGTCATTACCGGTCTCTTTTCCGGTTTTAAGAAAAAGCGGCAGCTGCTGAATATCAACCTACACCGGTTAGGTATTAAGTTAACAGAAAAGAGCAGTAAATATACTTTATCAGGTGAAGCGTATTTCGCGGAATTCCACGGTAAAAAAATCGCTTATATCTTCAACAGCGGTGGCAATGATAGTACTGTTGAATTGGTATTATATCATCAGCGACCTCTCAACCTCGGTTGGATTTTTGGGAAAAACAATCGCAATTGGTTAGGACAAATCCTGGCAATTAAGAACTGGATTGCAACCGGAATCATATCGAAATCGATTGAAATTCCTACCCAGCTAATAGCCCGGGGGTTTTTCTGTCGGGCGACTGAAAAGATGATTGGTAAAGCGCTACTCCAGAATAATAAAATTATCACTCCATTACTGGAGTTGGACGATCTGCTGACCTTATACAAAGGTAAGTTTACTATCGATGATGAATCGGTAATAATGACGTTTCCTTATAAAACCTTATTCGATCCCTCGATCCTTGAGACTGCTTGCCGGGTAAGTACCGCCTTTACCAATTCCGTTATGCTCCCCGGAACTCCGTCTAATATGCTTCGTCTTCAGAAGAAACTTGCTACGCTTGTTGCGCTCGTTTCATTACTCAACTTTATTCTGTTTTTAACTATAAAAATCGTTTATACAATAAAGTGAGTAATCAGCACATTAGATGGCAAATTGAAATCCAATTATAATTGCGTCAATTTCTCTTGGAGTTTATCCGCTTCGGCTGATAGCTGATTAAATTTATCTTGCTCTTTCTGGACCACGGCTGCCGGAGCCCGCTGTACAAACGACTCGTTCTTCAGTTTATTTTCGACGAAGGTAATCTCTTTTTTAATCTTATCGATTTCAGTCTGCAACCGTTTCTTTTCCGTTTCGATCAATTCAGCCGGCATCGGGATATATATTTCCAAATCGTCGACAATCGCCGTAGAAACCGTTTTCGGTAACTGCACCTGTTCCGCGATTTGTAAATCCGATATTGCTACTAAGGTGGTCAGATAATGGTTATGCTGCAATAATCGCTCGCGCTGCATTTTATTTTTGGACTGGATTAGCACCGCGGTTTTCATTGCCGGTGGAATATTCATTTCGCTCCGGATATTCCGGATACTCACGATTACCCGCATCAAGAGATCGAGATCGAGTTCTGCCGGTTCATTAATCATACTCGTATCCGATTTCGGCCATTGGGAAATCATGATACTCTTGGTCTCTTTTTCAATCGGTAACTGCTGCCAGATTTCTTCGGTAATAAACGGCATAAACGGATGCAATAACCGTAGGATAGTATCCAAGACATTCACGGCAATCGATAATGCTGCTTCTTTCTCAGCTTCCGATTCCCGCATCCGGGGTTTAATTAGTTCCAGGTACCAATCACAATACTCATGCCAGATAAATTGATATATCGCATGGGCGGCTTTATCGAATTCATATCCGGCTAATGCAGTATCGACTTCAGTGATTACTTTATTCATCCGGCTTAATATCCACTTATCAGCCAACGTAAGTCCCGTTAATTCGGATTTCAAATTTCGGATTTCGGATTTTTCGCCGATATTCATCAAGACAAATCTACTTGCATTCCAAACCTTATTCGCATAGTTCCGATAGCCTTCGATTCGCTCTTCCGATAGATTAATATTTCTCCCTTGTGCCGCCAGCGCGCAGAGAGTGAACCGCACTGCATCGGTTCCCTGCTGTTCCATCACTTCCAGCGGGTCGATGGCATTCCCTAATGATTTACTCATCTTCTTGCCGGTCGCGTCTCTCACCAAAGCATGGATATATACATCGCTGAACGGCACTTCATTTCTAAATTTGAGTCCCATGATAATCATCCGGGCGACCCAGAAGAAAATGATGTCATAAGCAGTCACTAAAACCGAAGTTGGATAGAATGCTTTCAGGTCTTGGGTTTCTTCAGGCCAGCCGAGGGTAGAAAATGGCCAGAGTGCTGACGAGAACCAGGTATCAAGGATATCCTGGTCTTGGGTAATCAATCCGCTATTACAATGTTTACAAGTTTTCGGGTCGGTAATTGCTACCGTTTCATTCCCGCAATTATCGCAATACCAGACCGGGATCCGATGTCCCCACCAAAGCTGCCGGGAAATACACCAATCCCGAACGTTCTCCATCCAGTTATAATAGGTAGCAGTCCAAGTTTCCGGATAAAACCGGATTTTACCCTGGCGAACTGCTTCCAGAGCGGGTTCGGCTAGCGGCCGCATTTTTACAAACCATTGCAATGACAGATACGGTTCGATAGTCGTATGGCATCGATAACAATGGCCGACTTGATGCGTATAATCTTCGATTTTTTCTAATAATCCGGCGGATTTCAAATCTTCTACAATCTTTTTCCGGGCGACATACCGATCCAAACCGGTATACGGAGTACCATTTTCATTAATCATCCCGGTAGTAGTCAATATATTAATTTGCTCCAACTTATGTTTCAAGCCGACCTGGAAATCGTTCGGGTCATGGGCTGGGGTGATTTTTAACGCTCCGGTACCGAATTTCGGGTCGACATATTCATCGGCAATAATCGGGATCGGCCGTTTGATTAACGGTAACAGCACGGTTTTACCTACCAAATCCTGGTATCGTTCATCGCTCGGATATACGGCGATTGCGGTATCTCCGAGTATAGTTTCCGGCCGGGTGGTTGCTACGGTAACGAACCGGTCAGTACCATGCACCGGATATTTGACATAATAGAGATTGCCTTTGGTTTCTTTATGTTCGACTTCATCATCCGATAATGCGGTATGGCATCGCGGACACCAGTTGATAATATAGTTCCCGCGATAGATAAGTTTCTCGTCATATAACCGAACGAACACTTCCCGCACCGCTTTTGATAATCCTTCATCCATGGTGAACCGGGTACGGTCCCAGTCGCAAGAACTGCCGAGTTTTTTTAATTGGTTAATGATAGTTCCGCCATATTGCTCTTTCCATTGCCAGGCGAGTTTAAGGAATTCATCCCGACCGATATCTCTGCGGGATTTGCCCTGTTCTTTCAGTTTCCGTTCGATAACGTTATGGGTCGCAATACTGGCATGGTCGGTTCCGGGCAGCCATAACGCGTTATACTCCTGCATTCGTTTCCAGCGGATAAGCACATCTTGCAGGGTATTATTGAATGCATGCCCGATATGGAGAATCCCGGTGATGTTCGGCGGTGGAATAACGATGGTATATGGTTTCTTATCCGCATTCTCATCCGCATGAAAATACTTATTATCAAGCCAGAACTTATACCATTTATCTTCAGTAGATTTCGGATCGTATTTCGTCGCTAGATTTGGTGGTTCAGTCATATTTTATCCTTAAAAAGCCTGATTTTCTTTGATAAATTAAGTATTCCATTATACTATATTCTACGCATTGTATCTATTGAGGAGAATGGAGCTTATCCATGAAAAAGATTTTAGGAATTATTGGCAGTCCTAGGAAAAAGGGGAATACCGATGTCTTGGTTTCAGAAATATTAAAAGGAGCGAAAACCCAGGGGGCGGAAATCGATTCGATTTATCTGGGCGACTTGCATATCCTAGAATGCGATGGATGCCATGTCTGCTGGAAAGGGAAACCATGCTGTAAAAATGATGATATGAATCTGATCTATTCTAAACTTATCGATAGCGATATTATTATTTTCGGCACTCCGGTATATTGGTATGGACCGACCGCGCTGATGAAAGCGGTTATCGACCGATTGGTATATTTCAATTGTCCGGATAATCGGAAGAAGATTCTAGGGAAAAAAGTTATTATCGCGGTACCGTTCGAAGAGGATAATCCGGATACCGCCGCGCCATTGGTTACCTTCTTCGAGAAATGTTTCGCATACCTGGAATGGGAATTGATGGCGAAACTTATTGTCGGCGGAGTGACTAAACGCGGTGAAATCGCTAAAAAGAAAAAGGTTATGGATGACGCAGTTGAACTCGGTAAGAAATTGGCTGGAAACTAATCCGGCATCGCGAATGTCTATTTCTGCTTCGAAATGAGAGACACTCCCCTTTTTTTTCTTTATCTTACAATTAATTTACATTATTTTCCAAGTAGTTTGATAAAAAGGTATCAGGATTAGTGTCGATTGAATTCGCTGCATAATGAGAAAAATAATTATTTACCATTTGGTAAATAATTATTTTCGATAGAGTCGAGTCTCCGACTGTATAGAAACTGAACACTTCCGATAATCTTTTGCCATTTGGCAAAAGATTATTTTCGCCTGAGGCGGATTCGGGCGAGGGAACCTCGCCCCTACATCCGAGTAAGGGCGGGGTCTCCCCGCCCGAAATCTTCGCGCTAGAACCATATCCAAACTCCAGTTCCTTCTATTTCATCATCAAATTGTAACCTTATCTTGGTAGTTATTATCTTTTCTTCTTCTATTTTATCTTCAATTATATTCATTCTTAGTGTCTATTTATTCCCTACTCGATTATTATTTGCCACTGGAGTTGAACCCGAATTGGTCGGACCAATTCGGGTTCAACTCCGGTATATCCCCCTATTTTCCATGCTAAATTGTCTACTTTTCCTAAGAAAAATATCGGAATGAACCTCCGTCCAGCAAGCTGGACGGTATCAGATGTTAGAAATTTATTATATACGT
>JBHGBB010000161.1:0-9521 GCA_041946755.1 bacterium
TATATAATATATATGTTATACTAATTTTTGATATATTTGTAAAATATTAGGAGATTATATATATGGTTAAACCGACAATAAACGGAGAAACTAAAGAAGATAGATTTAAAAGAATAGCATCTATGAGAACCGAGAGAATCTTGAATGACCTTAGACTATTAGGAAATTGTTCAAACCGGTCTGTTTATTCATATTCCGAAGAGGATATTAATAAAATATTTAGTGCAATCGACATAGAGCTTAAACGTATAAAAATATTATTTAGTAAACCTAAGAATATTTTTAAATTATAGGAGGAATTTATGGCACCTTTATTAACACAACAATATTGGCCGGGCAGGATTACGATAGCAGATCCCGTAAGATTGATAAATGAAATTGCGAGACGATACGAAACATTGGAAAGAGTAGTAATGGAATACATCGATAACGCGATTGACGATGCTGATGATATGGCCGAAAAGAACAACGGGAAATATCCCTATCAAATAAAGATAAATATTATTATTGATAGAGAATCAAAAAGAGTTATTATTAAAGATAATTGTAGGGGTATGGATTTTAATACCCTTAGCAGAATAGTGCATAAAATTGGAGAATCACAAAAGAGAGCATGCCCTTGGTTGAACGGACAGTTTGGTTTCGGCGTACACGCATTTAGAGGATTTTGCAATGAGATTATTTTTCGCACGAAACATAAAGATGACCTTCATTATGTTTTAAAGATCTATAAAGATAGTTTGGATGTAAAAAAACCTTTTTTAGATAGTGGAACTTTTCATTCAAATACAGGTACCGGTACGGTTGTTACTTTACAAAAATTCGATGAAGACTTTTTTGATGGACTAACAGTCGAAATTATAAAAGAAGAAATAGAAACACATTTTGAGACCCTCCTTAGGAAAGCTAATCTTAGCATACAGGTTGGGTATAGGAATGATAAAAATTTACAATGCGAACCCTATGCATATGATAGAATTCCCGGAGAAGCTTTTCATAAAAAAGAAAATATCAAACACTTAGGTATAGAATATCCAATTGATATTTTTCTTAAGGTTGCGGATGTTCCAGTTACGGCAGAGTCAAGAAGACCCAGGTTTTTTTCAAAAGGCAGAAGAATTTTATTTATTAAAGATGATAAATCCTTTATAAATAAATCTAAATATAGAACTATTGTGTGGGACCATACGAATTTAGCCGGATATATCGAAGTCGGTAATCTAGTTGAGCCAGTTATCACTAGGGATACTTTCCAAAGAGGTAAGGGTAGATCGTTACTTTATGATACTATTTTACAGCTAGAAGAAGAAATTAAACTAGCAATTGATGAGATAAATAAAAAATATGAAGATCACAGCCTAAACCAATTGGAGGATGTCATTGGGCGAGCTTTAAGGAAATTAGCCAGGGAAGACGCATTAAAATTTAAAGTCGACTATGTGGTTGGAGGAGATGATACTACATTAGCATTAGGGGGTGGTTCAGCAACAGTGGGCGATCTCGGAGGCCCAATTGGAAAAAGAGGAGGATCAGGATTGGAAACGCCACATTTAGGGGAGGGACCATTTGAAGGGCCTAGCGGAGAAGGTAAGGGTAATCTTCAGGGTTTTGGAGAGGGAGGTCCTTTACCGAAAGAGGGTGATTCTGATTATCAAGGAACCAGAAGAAAAAGCTCAGGTTTTTCAATCCAATTCAAAAATATTCCAGCAGATATTGATGGTAATTATATGAGATCAGATTTCGCAAATGGCTCAATAATCGTTAATATGGAACATCCGGATTTTAAAGAGAGATTTGAAAGAACAAGAAAAGGTGAACTAAAGGTTACTGAAAGAATGGTATCCTATGTAGCGGCGGTCATTAGTATTCACTATAAAGATCAATACTATGAAAAATATCATAATCAACCAGAATCTAGGACCGATTTGTTTGATGAACAAGTAGAATTTGTTTTTCGACTAGAACGAACATTATTGCCCTTTATTAAAGAAATAAAATCTATGATGCTCTCAACAGAATTAGAACAACAGGTGTAAAATGACAGATATTCAAATCGGAGAATTAATTGATAAAATAGGTCCTTTCAATAATCGTATAAGGGATAGCGAAGGATATGAAAAAATTTCTCTTATGTGGGATGTTGGGAATATTCTGATAGAACAGGGTATAAAAAAAATACATCCTGTAGCATGGAAAATTCAGGAGACAAGCTATATAACAAGAGATCTGCTTAGTTACTGTTATAGAATTAGAAGAAAATGGACATCAAAATCTGAACTATATAAGCTTTTTCATAACGTCAAATCATTCACTGCTTTTAGAGAATCATTACCATTAATAGAAAACGAGAAATTCATATTAAATAATAACGAAATACAAGAAATAGTAAATTTATTAAATAAAGAAAACACCAAAGAAGTAATTCAAAAAATATTAATATTAAAAAGTAAAATAATAAATATTAAAAATGATAGGCGACAAAGATTAAACGAAGTTGAAGAAGAAGAAAGGATATTTAAAGGTTTTTATAGTTATATACTTGATATCATAAAACAGGAAAATATAATAGAAATTAATAAAATAAAAGAAGATATTAATCAGGACGATCTATTGAAGCTCTCGCAAATGTGTATGGCTATTGCTGTTGATAACTATAGAGGGCCAGAAGACATTAAAACGAGAAAAGAAATAGGATTATTTAAAGAATTTATAGATAAAATTTTACCCCTTTCCGTAGCAGATAAACAGAAAAAAGCGAGATTTAAAAGGAAAATCGCAGCTGATAAGTTAATAGAACTGGCAGATATACTTAATTCAATTCGACTTGGTGAGTCTTTATCTGATATAAGAAAAAGATTAAATATAAATATTGGTTTATAATTTAAAGGTTTTTTCCCACCAATAGGCATCGCACCAAATGCCCTGGTTGCTTTTTTTCTAGTTCCGGGATTTCGGTTTTACAGCGGGCGATCGCTTCCGGACATCGGGTATGAAACCGGCAGCCGGTCGGGAAATGCAACGGGTCTGGTACCGTCCCCTGAATTGCATTCAATCTGGTCTTCCCAACCTCCAGTTTATCTAGTCTAGGTATCGACTGTAACAGGCATTTGGTATAGGGACATAATGCATTCGAGAAAATCGTTTCAACCTTGGCATATTCAACTATCTGGCCGGCATACATCACCGCTACCTGATTCGCGAATCCGGCAATAACTCCTAAATCATGCGTGATAATTAATATCGAAGATTGGAATTGCTGTTTCAACTGTTGCATTAACTCTAATATCTGCGCTTGAACCGTAACATCTAGCGCGGTAGTCGGTTCATCAGCGATTAATAACGCCGGATTACAGGCTAACGCCATGGCAATCATCGCCCGCTGCCGCATGCCGCCGGATAATTGATGCGGATATTCATACGCTCGTTCTTTCGCAGAAGGGATGTTAACCAAATCCAGCATCCGAATCGCTTCCTGGTAGGCTTCATGTTTATGCATCTGTTTATGGAGCATAAAAACTTCCGCTATCTGGTTCCCGATAGAGAATACCGGATTCAATGACGTCATCGGCTCCTGGAATATCATGGCAATCTCATTCCCTCGAATCCGGCGCATCTCTTCTTCCGGTAATTCAATCAAATTCCGGTCTTTAAATCGGATTGAGCCGTTAACAATCTTTCCCGGTGGATATTGGATTAATCTTAATATTGAAAGCGCACTTACACTTTTCCCACACCCGGACTCCCCAACTAATCCCAATACTTCTCCTTTTTTAATCGAAAACGATACCCCATCCACGGCACGAGATACTCCGTCCGGGGTAAAGAAATGAGTCTGAAGATTATCTACCTTAAGCAGTATGTTGTTATCAGGCATAGACTAACCAACCAGATAAATATAAATTCGAATATCGAATATCGAAATCCGAAACAATCAAACAATAGAAACAAATCCAATAACCGAAAAAACAAAGACCCAAAACTATTTGTGCATTATATTCTTTGATTTTTCCGTTTTTTAAGTTTATATATTTGTTTCGATATTCGGATTTCGGATTTCCGATTTGCCTTACATAATCACATTCGGATCGAATGCATCCCGGAGCCCATCACCAAGAAAATTAAAGGCTAAAACCGTAATAAAAATAAAGAATCCGGGAATTAATATCCAGGGATATTGTTCTAATACTACAATATTCTGGGCGACACTCAACATATTCCCCCAACTCGCTTGCGGTTCGACAATCCCTAATCCTAATAGACTCAACGCTGATTCCGCTAAAATATATCCGGGAATACTTAAAGTAGCGGAAACAATGGCAAACGAAAAGGTATTCGGAAGAATATGTTTTAAGATAATCTTCCAGGTGCTGACTCCTAACGCCCGGGCTGCAAGAACATATTCCCGTTCTCGAATCGAGAGTACCATGCCCCGGATAACCCGGGCTAATCCCGCCCAACCGATAAAGCTCATAATAAGTACTATCATAAAAAACACTTCTATTGAATCCAGGTTGAACCCTAAAAAAGCGGCACGTAACGCCAGCATCAGAAACAATCCGGGGACCATCATAATAATTTCACCAGCCCGCATCATTAAGTAGTCGAAAGTGCCACCGAAATAACCGGAAATCCCGCCGAGTATCATGCCGATAGTGAACGAAATAATCACTCCGAAAATCCCGATAAATAACGAGACCCGGCCGCCGAATAGAATACGGGAGAAAAGGTCTCGACCGGAAGGGTCGGTACCAAATAAAAAGATATGCCCCGGTTCTTTAACGCCAAATAGATGGAACGTTTGTTTGGTTAATCCACCCTGAATGGTTTCGGTTCGATTAGTAAAGAAATAAAGATAATTCTTCTGAGTAGTATCAGGCAGATATTTCCGCTGGTAGGTTTGGGTATCAAGTTGTAAGGTATATTCATAAACGAAAGGCCGGAAACTGAACTGGCCTTGATGATCAATGAAATGGATTCTTGTCGGAGGCTGATTGGCGTTATTCCGGAAATCTTCATAATAAGGATAAGGAGCAAGAAAATGAGCGAAGATCGCTGAAAAATAGAGGAGCCCTAATACCCAGAGACCGAGCATGGCCATCTTATGGCGACGGAGCCTACGGAACGCTATCCTTATTGGAGAATTAGTCTTGTTCATTTAAAATTTAGCATTTAGCATTTTAAATTTCATATTTATAATGCTAATTTTACAATTTGCTATGATTAGGTGGAATTAACTATACCGTATCCTTGGATCGCTTACTGCCAATAGTACATCAGCAATTAGATTTCCAATTATTAATAATAGTCCACCCATAAGTAAATCAGCCATAATCACGAAAATATCCTGGCTCATAACCGCTTCCAGCATTAGGCGACCTAATCCCGGCCAGGAACAGATGATTTCGGTTAGCGCCGCCCCGGTTAATAAGTCGGATAATGAATAGCCGAAAATGGTTATCATCGGATTAATCGAATTCCGGAGCGTATGTTTGAAGATAACGGCTTTTTCTTTTAATCCTTTTGCCCGGGCAGTGATAACATACTGTGCCCGAAGGTTTTCCAGCATATTTCCCCGCATGATTCGGGATAAACTGGCGATAGCATTAAATCCTAGCACCGCAGCCGGGATAATCAGATGATACAAATAATCGAGTATTTTACCGAATATCGACATGGTATCATGGTCAGCAGCAACCATGCCTCCGACCGGCAACCAGCCGGTTGTTGCGGCAAAGAATAATAGAAGGAACGCAACAAAGAAAGTGGGTAATGACATTCCGACATAAGAGAATAACGAGAAGAATTTATCGACCCAGGAATATTGTTTAACAGCGCAATATATCCCGATCGGTATCGCTAGTCCCCAAGAGATGATTAATGCGGCGATACTTAAAATCAGGGTGTTTCCCAGACGCGCGATAATCAATGAGCTTACCGGAGTATGATAGGAGAATGAATATCCTAAATCGAATTGGATTAATCCGCGGACCCACATCAGATATTGCATCCAAAGCGGTTTATCGAGATGGAATTGTTCCCGCATCTTTTCGATGGTATCGGGAGAAATTTGGGGGTTCAACCGGAGTTGGTCGAAATAGTCGCCGGGAGCGAGTTGGATTACCAAGAACGATAATAGGGTCATTCCGAGAAGAATCGGAATGAGATGTAATAACCGCCGAAGGATATATGCTAGCAAAGCAAGAAAAAGTAGTTAGATCCGAGATGCGAGTGGTTAGTGGTATTCACTCGCCCCTCATCTCTGAACACTCGCGTCTATTTTTTAATGTAGACTTCTTCGATATTATGGAAAACCCCGCCAAATGCGGTGGGATGCACATTCCCGAACTTGTTTTTTACCGCATATAATGCTGCCTGATTTACGGTATAAATTACCGGTAGTTCTTCAGCAACAATATTCTGGAACTCATCGAACAACTGTTTCCGTTTATTTTGGTCTAATTCGATTGCTGAAGCATCGAAGATAGAATCGATTTTCGTTTCCCAATCGGTAGCCGATTTCTTCTGCCGCGGATTCCATAAATGCAACTGGCCGGTACTATGCCAAACATTTCTACCGCTATACGGTTCAACTCCACCGGTTAATCCGAGTAAGATCGCATCCCAATCGAACGAAACATTGAGTTTGTTAATCAGGGTATTGAAATTAATCGCTTGTAGAGTCACTTTCAGTCCCAGTTTATTTAAATCAGCGATAATAATATTTGCGATATCTACCCGTAGATTATTTTCCGCATTAGTCATCAAGTTAAATTCGACTTTATTGCCCTGGTCATCTTCTAGCCAGCCGTCATTATCCCGGTCGGTAAATCCGGCTTGGGTGAGTAATTGTTTTGCTTTAATCAAATCGTAAGGGTATTTTTTAACATTCGGATTATGGAAAAATACATTAGCCGCGCCTTCTTCAGCATCTTGCGGGTATCCGAGCCCATAAAATACATTTTTGATTATCGATTCTTTATCGATGGCATGGGCTACCGCCTGACGAAATAACGGATTATTAAACCAGCGGAGTTTGGTTGGGTTAATAAACGATTTCCCTTTGTTGGTTTTTCCGGGATTGAGATTGAAACAGACAAATTCGGTTCCAAAAGTAGGCCCGCCATTATAAATGGTATAGTCACCGGCTTTCTCTTTCCCTTTAAGCACCGAATAATCTTGCGGCCGCATTCCTAAAGCATCGGTTTCCCCAGCCTTAAATTTCAGGAGTTCAGCATTCAAATCCGGGACGATGAGAATAACGATTTTATCTAAATAAGGTAACGATTTACCGGATTTATCTTTCTTCCAATAATTTGGATTCCGTTCATATACCAGCCGTTGGCTGGGAACATATTGTTTCAGGATAAACGGTCCGGTACCGACGATTTCGGTTAATGGGGTATCCAATCCCCAAGCTTCATTAAACTTATTAGCGGTAACGATAGCATCCAATTTATGTTTCGGAAGAATAGGTTGCGTTAATTGCCGTAAAAATGGGGCGAACGGTTTCGGTAATATGAATCGTACCGTAGTATCATCAGCTTTTTCTACTTTCGGTAGTTTCCCATCGATAGTAAACACATCGCGAGAACTATTGGGGATTTTTGGGTTAAAAATGAGACTATTATAGGTAAAAACGACATCATCGGCGGTAAACACGACGCCATCAGACCATTTAATACCTTGCCGTAAATGGAATATCCAGGTCAATCCGTCTTTACTGATTTCCCAAGATTCAGCTAATTCCGGGTCGACTTCAGTCGTAACCCCATTTTCTTTGGTTAACCCTTCAAAGATATAATGTTCAAGGATGCGGGAGGTGCTGGTTTCATTAGCTACGATAAGATTAAACGATTTCGGGTCTGAAATCGTTGCCAAGGTAAGCATCCCGCCATAATTACCAGTAGCAGGTTCGGTAGTTTTTTGGGAACTACAGGAAAGAAAAAAAGGGAACAACAGGCAATAGGCAATAAAAACGAGTAGCGAGATTCGATGGGTGAGATGCAAGTGCCCTAAATTTTCTCTTATACCTCGTATCTGAATACTTAATTTAGCACTCACATCTCGCATCTGGACACTCGCATTTATTATTTATTTAGCCGGTGTGGTTGGTGCCGGTGCTGGAGCCGCAGGTGCTGCTGGTGCTCCTGGTGCCGCTGCTGGGACTTGAGTCTGAACCGGTGCTGCAGGTGCGGTGGCTGCTGGTACCGCAACTTTATCTAATACCGAGCCGCTATTACCCCGTCGTTTCATAGCATAAAGCGATAGCGATAAACAGGTGATCATAAACAGCACAGCACAGCCGGTAGTTAGTTTTTCTAAAAATAGAGCTGGACCGCGACCGCCAAAAAAGCTTTCACCACCGCCGACTCCAAACGCGCTTGATAACCCGGCGCCTTTTCCAGCTTGGAGTAGAACAATCAGAATCACACCGAAACATACGAGTATATGAATTATTAAAATAATGCTATATAACATTGACTACATTCTCCTTTATTCCGAAAACAATCGAGATTTTTGATTTTTTATAGAACATTTATTTTACCTTAAAATAGTTGATTATGGCAAGTATAATTCGATTTCTCAGGTCAAAATAGGTAAGGAGTACCGCAAATTTATAATCTATTTTATTTCGAATGATAATATACCCTAACTCTTATGATTTCAACGCTTCAACCAGTTGCTGTTTGATTTGAATCAGTTGCGGTTCATCAACAATCTTTTTTCCCGCTTGGTCGGTAACATAAAACACATCTACGGCGCGGGCGCCATAAGTCGCTATTCTAGCGGAATTGATATTTAACCCTAACGCCGCCATAGTACTGGTAAGTAGATACAACAATCCTAATCGATCCTGGGTTCGGATATCGATCGCCGTTTGAGTATCAGATAAATCGGTGCTTAATTTAATTTCGGTTGGTACTTTAAAATGCCGTAATGGTTTCAGCATTTCCTGATGCCGGCGGATAGCGATTATTTTCGCGATATCCTTCTCCCCGGAAATAACCGCATTTAATTCATCTTCGATCTCCTGCCACCAATATTGTTCTTCAGTCCAGCTCGCGCTCCGATGGTCGATCTGGATGGTATCAAGCACAATCCCATCCGTTCGGGTATAAATCTGGGCATTTAAAATATTCATCATTTTGGCAGCCAGCGTTCCGGTGATTTTACTGAACAATCCTGGTGCATCAAAGGTACCTACCGTTAAATCGGTATATCCTAACTGGAGATTATGCGATACCGCAGTTAGCGCGATCCGGCTGTTAGCTGGTAAATAAGGCTGAATTTGTGATAATTCTTTATAATCGATCTTGGTTCCTGCAGCATTCAGCGGCGATAATAATTGGTGAACGAGTTGGATATGTTCAGCAATTTTAGCCGGCGGTGTACCTAAAAGATACCGAATTGGTAACGAAGTGAAATGCTGCGAGATTTGCTCTTGAGTAATCGGCGGTTGGCATCGTTCATTCATCTGGACTCGGAGTTCATCTACCGCTTGCTGTTCATCGCTGGCAACC
>JBHGBB010000162.1:0-9505 GCA_041946755.1 bacterium
TCACAGGCTAATCCTTCCTGAAACCGGCTTCTTTCCAGAAACTGAGGTTGAATTACTATCTTCCCGGTTCGGTCGATATATCCCCATTTCCCATCTTTCTTGATCGGATATAGGAGACCCGATTCAGCTTTCTTTTCCGCATGCGCAAAAGATAAAACCACAAAAAGCGTTAAACAACATAATAGGCATCCAATCTTTTTCATAAAATCATCCTTTTATTAAATATATATTAGCTCCTTGTGATTGTACCGTTTATCTGATTTACACGTCAAGAGAAATATTGACTTTCTGGTGTCATTGCGAGGAGTGAAACTCCGAAGCAATCCCGAAATCCACTTTAAAACCGAGATTGCTTCGCCATCGCTCGCAATGACATGAAGAATGAAATGTGGAGTGCGGTCGAATCGACCGCTCTGTCTTTACCTATGTATGCTTAGATAAAGACAGGAAGTAACCATTCTAAAAACACAGCGAGAGTAGAACTCTCGCACTCCAAAGAATCCTATCGGATTCAAGATATAAACTAATCTTATTTAATCGCGCCATAGGTAGCGAAATTATAATACTTCCAGAATATTTCGATATGTTTAAACCCAATCTTCCGGAGCCGATCGGTTTCTTTCAGGATCGTCGAGCATCGGTCTTCTTCCCGATGTTTAACAAAAGTAGTATTCTCAATAAAATCTGCTGATAAAGAGCGCATCCCGAACTCTTTCCATTTAGCATAGTTAACCTTCTGGAAATAGGCATTATCCGATTTCATGATATCGGCATTTATAAATATCCCACCGGATTTAAGACTCTGATATATGCTTGTATAGAAGATATCCCGGTCTTGCTCCGATTCCAGATGATGCAAGGCTAATGAAGAAACAATGGCATCAAATTTCCCGGTTATCCGATAAGAATGGAAATCCCCGAGAATAAAAGTTACTTTTTTAACTCTCTTAAGTTTATCTTTAGCCACCTCCAGCATCTGCTGAGAAACATCAACGCAGGTTAACTCCATATTCGGATACCGCTGATGGATAAGATATGAAATAGTCCCAGTCCCGCAACCTAGATCGAGCACTTTAATCTTTTTATCTTCGTTAAAAGGAAGATTATTGATAATCGCGCCGATCATCTGGGAATAATAGGGAACCACTTTAACAATCAAATCATCAAACGTCCTTGATTCGGAACTGAAATGCTGTTTAACCTTCTCCATCCGATTTTTCGGCATACCGAATTTCTCCTGTATAAATAAGATAAACCATTATACTATATTGTCTTAAAGATTGCACGATGTAGGGGTTCAATATTTTGAACCCTTCGACTTCATTTGGGATAACTCTATGCGCTGAAAATATTCAGCCCCTACTTTGAAATGAGCTTCACCTATTCCGTCGGTTCCCAGATATATTTCCCGGTTTTATCAATATACCCGATTTTCTTATCGATTCTAACTTCTGCTATCCCAGCAGCGAAATCGCCGGAAGAATCGAATCGACCATTAATCACTACTTTCCCGGTCTTATCGATATATCCATATTTAGAGATTGTTCTATGATGGACTATTTTGTTTATCTCATCACGTTTTTCAATTTTTTCTTCTCTTAGCGCAACCGCTGCTAATCCTTCATGAAACTCTCTACCACCACCATATTGGAGTTTAATTACCATTTTACCGGTTTCATCGATATATCCATATTCTTTATTTCCCCATTCATCTGTTTCCCTTTCTTTAAGCCGGCTAACAAATGCTAATCCTTCAGAGAAAGTCGGTGGATTCTCTACCTGTGGTTTATCAACTACCTTACCAGTCTTATCGATATACATCCATTGCCCACCTTCTAAATCCCAAGTATCTTCCTCAGTATCCACTCCATGCACTTGTTTTGCTTCCCACGACCCTTTTGGAAATAGTAACTCAGTTTTATACCATTCTTTCTTAGCGCCTTTATTTACTCGCGCTAATCCATCATGAAAATCTTCCGCATTATCATATTGCGGATCGATTACCATTTTCCCGGTCTGATCGATATACCCGAATTTATCATTGATGGCTATTTTCGCTAAACCTTCAGAAAACTCAGATGCATCATCAAATTTAGGAGTAACCACCATTTTCCCGGTCTGATCAATAAATCCTAATTTTTTATTAATGCACACTATGGCTAATCCATCAGTGAAATATGAAATATTATCGAATTGTGGCTGGATAACCATTTTCCCTGTGGTATCAATTACACCCCACTTTTTATTAATTCGAACACTGCATAATCCTTGAGAAAATCCGGAGACTTCATCGAATTGTGGTGGGATAATAATTTTTCCGATGGTATCGATAAAACCCCATTTATCACCGAGTTTAACTTCAGCTATTCCATCCTTAAATAGGAAAGCATCATCAAAGTGCACTGGGATAACTAATTTCCCGGTAGTATCAATATATCCCCATTTCCCATCTTTAACTACATTCATTATAGGTATATATTTGCTCCGGGTTCCGCCAAGATTCACTGCAGCTAATCCTTCAGAAAACGGCCGTATCTTCATATACTGCGGGGTAACAATAACTTTCCCGGTGCGATCAATCAATCCCCATTTCCCATCAACTTGGATTGGATATAACTTTGGAGTATCTATTTCCTGCGATTGTGATAAGGTATTAGCCATAACAACAAATAAGCAGATGAATAGCCCTATCCTTTTTTTCATCTACTCTATTCCCCTTTCACCTAAGATATAAAATAAAACTCAATCTTGATATATAGACGAACAGCAGAAAGAAAAGGTTTATTCCATTAAATTCGGTAAGAAGGGAAGCGATGACGGAGGGTTTCTATAAACCGGGCATCCGCTTTTCGGGAGATAATTTCGATAGGAGAATATCCTCGTTTCCAGGCAAGATAGAAGGTTATACCGAGCATAATCAGGGTAATCACTATATTCTGCCAGGCATTCAGCATCCATTGCCCATCCCAGGCGAATTGATACCTTTGGCTAACCGGCCAGAAATAAACAATCGGCCATTGATATCCATCCGGTCCCCGACCGCCGATAAGGTCGCAAACTAAATGGAGATGGAAACATAAGAAAACCAATATTGCGGTTTTCCACCGCTGAGTAGCTAAAAGAAATCCTAGGATAGCAACTATTATCGCAAAGAAAATGTTATGCCCGAGAACATGATGATAATCGCTATACCAGAATAAAGGATGAGTGGTATCTTTAGTCCAATATTCCGGCATCATCCCGAACCCATCCGCATCAGGAATAATTCCGGCCGCGGTAACTAGTATCCTTTCCCGGCGATTGAATGGAGTCGTATTAGCAGTTACCCAGCTGATGAAGAAATGCGAAACCGGATTCATTAATCAAAACTATTAGGAGACCAAGAAACCAGGAATATATATTAACCGCTCATGGATTCATGGATTCCTAAGAGTGAATTTAATTGACTACTATAATCTTCTTTTTGTCTGCAGGAAGCACTTCACCTATTATCCTGGCATCATTAACTCCGGATTGATGTAATACCGATAATAGTTTCTGGGTTTTCTTTTGAGGAACGGAGATAAGGAGCCCGCCGGACGTCTGGGCATCGGCAAAAAGTTTAATCAGATATTCCGGAATTTCAGGTGAGTAACCAAAATCAGCCTTGATATAATTTAAGGTTTTATTAGCACCACCGGAAAAGATATCTTGTTTTGCTAATGGTATTGCCGGGTCAAGTATCGGCACTTCAGAGGCATAAATAACCAAACTCACTTTACTTAATTCCGCCATTTTATGCCCATGCCCGAATAAACCGAATCCGGTAACATCAGTTGCCGCATTAACCCCGATTCGGGTCATAACCTGGGCCGCAGTCTTGTTCAAGGTCGCCATAACCTTAACCGCTTCTGCTACTGCTTTCTGATTCGCTTTCCCGAACTTTAATGCGCTGGTTATCGTCCCGATGCCTAAAGGCTTAGTTAAAATCAGCTGATCTCCGGGTTTCGCATTAGCAGTAGTGACCACCTTCTTCGGGTCGATTATTCCGGTCACTGCCATCCCGAATTTCGGTTCCGGGTCTTCTACGGTATGCCCGCCAACCATAACTACTCCGGCTTCTTTAAGTTTATCGATACCTCCCCGGAGGATATTGGTAAGAATCTTCGTTCCCAATATTTTAGTAGGAAAACAAACCACATTTAATGCCGTTACCGGGATACCCCCCATAGCATAAACATCACTTACCGAATTCGCTGCCGCTATTTGCCCGAAATCATAGGGATCGTCAACGATAGGAGTAAAGAAATCGACGGTCTGCACCAGGGTAGTCTGTCGATTCAATCTAAATACCCCGGCATCATCCGGTGCATCAACACCTACCAGTAGATTCGGATGGGTAATTTTCGGTAAATCGCGCAAAACTTGCACGAGCGCCTGCTGGCTGGTTTTCGCCGCTCAGCCGGAACAACTGGCATATTGGGTAAGCCGTATCTTTTTCCCCATGATTATGCTGATGGAGGAGGGAAGAAGGAAGCAAAAAATCGTCTCTCTTCCTAGCGAAGCAGTCTTCCTTCATCCATCTTTTTCTTTATCGTCCGATGCTATAGTATTCAAATCCGGCAGCTTTAACTCGTTTCGGATCCAAGATATTCCGGCCATCGAAAATAATCGGCTGCCGCATAACTTCTTTTAATTTCTCCAACGCTAGGAACTTGAATTCGTTCCATTCGGTAATAACCACCACCGCATCCGCACCATCAGCAGCAGCATAAGAGGTATTAAAATATTTCACCTTCGGGAATATTTTCTTACAATTCTCTATTGCTATCGGATCATACGCCTGGATTTTTGCACCTTCTTCCAGTAATAATCTGATAACTTCGATAGATTTCGCTTCCCGTAAATCATCGGTATTCGGTTTGAACGCCAGTCCGAAAATAGCGATCTTTTTCCCTTTCAAGGTTTTCAATGCTTTTTTGATTCTATTGATAAACCGCGGTACCCGGACTTTATTGATTTCTACTACGGTTTTGAGTAACTTAAACTCTTCCCCGAACTTCATCGAAGTATGGATCAAGGATTCTACATCTTTCGGAAAACAAGACCCACCATACCCTAATCCGGCCTGTAAAAATGCCTGGCCGATCCGAGAATCAGACCCGACTCCTTTAATCACATCAGTAACATCAGCCCCCGCTTTTTCGCAAATATTGGCAATCGCATTGATAAACGATATTTTAGTAGCTAAAAATGCGTTGCTGGCATATTTAATTATCTCAGCAGAATATACATCGGTGATAATCATCGGCCGTTCCAACGGTGCATACAATTCCAATAATTTCATCGCTACATTCTGGCTGGGTGCCCCGATTACTATCCGGTCTGGAAATAAGGTATCGTTAATTGCGGTTCCTTCTTTTAGAAACTCTGGATTGGAAACTACATCGAAATCTACATTCTTAATCCGGTTTGTTTCAACAATCCGGCGTACAAAATCCCCGGTACCGACCGGAACCGTGCTTTTATTAACAATAACCTTATAACTATCCAGATTCTTGGCAATCGCCCGAGCCGCTGATTCTACTTGAGATAGATCAGTTTCCCCATTCGGCTTGGGGGGTGTACCAACCGCAATAAAAATCACTTCCGATTTCTTGATACTATTACCAATATCAGTCGTAAACACCAACCGATTATCCTTTTTATTCCGGTGCACCATTTCTTCTAATCCCGGTTCATAGATCGGCATAATCCCTTTATTCAAGGAATCGATTTTCTCTTTAATATTATCAACGCAAATAACATTATTCCCTAAATCAGCGAAAACCGCTCCGGTAGTCAATCCAACATATCCGGTACCAATAACACAAACTTTCATACTTAATAAACCTCCTTAAATAGATACAACCTACAAAAACACGATATTATTACGCCTATTATTATAAACAAAAGCAGTCCGGGAGATAAAGGGCAAAATCCTAAGGCTATAGGTATAGTATTGAAACCACTTAGGATTTTGTCTTTACCCCTTCGGACTGCCATTTGGTTTGAAACCACTGGATAGTCTGTTGTAAACCTTCATCCAGTGATACCTTCGGCTCCCAACCGAGGAGCTTTTTCGCTAAATTAATATCCGGCTGCCGTTGTTTCGGATCATCTACTGGCAGCGGTTTATATATTATCTGGCATTTATCTCCAGTTAACCGGTTAATTTTCTTAGCAAACTCTAGAATCGACATTTCATTCGGATTCCCGAGATTAACCGGTTCATGATATTCGGTCTGGAGCAACCGACATATTCCTTCAACTAAATCAGAGACATAACAGAAACTGCGGGTCTGCGACCCGTCACCGAAAACCGTTAACGGCTGACTGGTTAACGCCTGATAGATAAAATTGGGAACGACCCTACCATCATTAATCCGCATCCGCGGTCCATAGGTATTAAATATCCGGATAATCTTTGTATTCAACCCATGGTACCGATGATATGCCATAGTCATAGCTTCAGCGAATCGTTTCGCTTCATCATACACTCCGCGGGGTCCTATCGGATTAACATTCCCCCAATATGACTCGGTTTGCGGATGAACTAATGGGTCTCCATATGTCTCAGACGTTGAAGCGAGTAAAAAGGTTGCATTTTTTGATTTTGCTAGTCCTAATGCTTTATGTGTTCCTAAAGAACCGACTTTTAGGGTTTGTATTGGATATTCCAGATAATCTACCGGACTTGCTGGAGAAGCGAAATGGAGTACAAAATCGATTTTCCCATCAAGATAGATATATTCGGTAACATCCTGTTTAATAAATTTAAACGGCTGATTGTGGAATTGAGCGATATTATCAGTATTTCCGGTAATCAGGTTATCTAAACAGATGATTTCATGACCTTCAGCAATCAACCGATCGCATAAATGGGAACCGATGAATCCGGCTCCACCGGTAACAACAGTTCTTGGCATGATATATAAGTACCAAGTACCAAGTACCAAATACTAATATTGGTACTTCATCCTTCGTACTTTGTCCTTTTGTCAGTTCTCCTGGATTTGGATTTGTAATCCGGTAAAATCGAAATGAAAGGGGATAATCTGGCATTTATCCTGCAAAACAGCTGTGATTTTCTTCTTATCTCCGATAAACAACAGGCTCCCTCCACCACCAGCACCACAAGCTTTCCCGGCTATTGCTCCATGCGCATATGCCAGTCGAAATAACGATTCGATTTGGGTAGTAGAAACTTCCGGGGATAATTTCTTTTGCCCGCTCCAATTCAAATTGATGAGTTCGGCAAATTCTTTTAGATTACCTTGTTCTAATGCCGGTTTCATTTTTTGTGCTGCAGTTCTTATTTCAGTTAATCCGGCAGTCGTTTCCGGATTCCCCTCTTTAAAATTCTTCATCACCGTCATAATAATATTGCTGGATAATCGGCTCTTCCCGGTATAACAAAGGACCATGTTTTTTTCCATTTCCCGAACAAAAGATGGTGAAACCGCGATCGGAGAAACATGGGTTTGGTCCATATTAAATGACATGTAATTTATACCGCCAATTGCCGAAGCATATTGGTCTTGACGGCCGCCGGCAATACCCAGCAGTTTCTCAAGCCAGAACGATTTCTCGGCAATAGCGAAATTCTCGACTTGACTCTTAACCAATTTCAGCCAAACCACATTCATCGTTGCCGAGGTACCCAAGCCTGATGATATGGGAATATCGCTTCGATATTGAACCGTTATCCGGTCTTGTTCATCGATAACAAACTTCCCTTCGACATATTTGTCAATAGTCGCATTAACCACCGTTCCCCCAACCTCTTCACAATACGGCGGGACATCGGTCCACCCTCCAGCGAAATCGATCCGTACCGGCGCTTTAACCTTAATCGTTTTCATAATAAAAACTCTGCTGCTGGTATCATTACTTAATGAGTATTCCGGCAAATCCCCATACTTTAGAATAATCTCCGGTTACATCACCGGAAGTCCCATATTGTACCAGTTCCGCTTGTGATGCACCGAGCTCCTTAACGGCAGTCAACATCGCAACTACCGCAGCATTTCCGCAGACTTTGGCTCCATACCGCCGCATGGTGATAATTACTTCTTGCGGTTCCAACCGAAGGATAGAATTTATGATTCGCTGGTCTTTCCGATTGGCCATCTCCTGCGATTCATCTTGTGTCAGGTCTGTGGTTGCAATAATGGTTACTGTCCGATTTAACGATGATACTGCACGTGCTATTGCATACCCCAATTCTACTCCAATCGAAACATCTTTTTGAACTGAAATAGATATCGGAACAATACTAAATTTCTTTTTGGCAAAATATTGCAGCATTGGCAACTGGACTTCTATTGCATGTTCAGATACATGCGATTCCGGATTCTCTTTAAGCTCTTGGGCATTGAGTTGAATTTCTACCGCTAATTTCGTTTCTACCGCCACATCGCCAAGTGGAGTCTGCCAGATTCCGCGTGGGAAAATACTCATCGTTTCCCCTTTTCCGCTATGATTCGGGCCAAGGATAATGATTGTTTCCGGAATTTGAACTCTCTGGTAGGTAGCGGCTAAGATTTTCCCACAATATTGATATCCGGAATGGGGAACTACCATTCCCAATACCGGTTCCTGTAATCCTCTTTTTTTCGGTAGGAATGATAGGATCTGCGCTTTTAATTTCTGCGGATCGGCAGCATAAAAATGCCCGCTTACCGTTGGTTGTCGAATAATCATAGAGCTAAACACAGATTTACAAAGATGAAAAGCTGCCACACGAACACCGATAGCATCTGCATTCATCATGCATACTTAATCGGTGGTAATCACGAAATTACATTTCCAGTCCTTCCGAGCTTTGTTCCCATGCAGAAATTATATAGCTGGTTAGTTCTTTCAATCCCGGTTGTACCGTAGTAACTTTACCGATATTTCCTAGCGAGAGCACAATTTCTCTCCGAACCTCATCATATTCCGCTAATTTTGCAGTATGCGCTAACGATTTTAATAGATTTACCGTTTCATAGGTCAGCTCTTCAAAGTCTGCCGATTGCCCGAGGATTTCGCCAAATTCTCCTAGTCCTTTAGCAATCGATTCCGCACTGGCTGGCATTTTCCGTTTCAAACATTGGTCACCAAGATTTCCTAAATCCCGCAAGATTTGCTTTGTTACGGTAGTCCAATCTTTTTTCCCCGAAACTTCTTTCCCAAATTGATTGAGGATAGTGATGATTTCATTAACGGTAAACGTACTATGGGCTTTAATAGCATCTTCACCGATATCAGTAATCGCCTGATTAATATCAGTCAGTATACTGTATCGAGAACTGCAAATTGCTGAAATACCAAACTGGCGCAAGTAGCGGAGTACAATCACTGGCGCATGCGGTTTGGAAATGAACGACCGGGCGATTGATTCAAATCTTAACACAATCTGCCGTTTGCCGGTTTCATAAGGGATTTGTTCCGAGAGCCAGGCTAATTCCGCCAATCCTTTCTCAAACGTATCATAATCATC
>JBHGBB010000163.1:0-9392 GCA_041946755.1 bacterium
CCGGAGTTGCACCGAACGAGATCGATCTCGTTCGGTGCAACTCCGCTGGAAAAGAATTATATACTAGCGACAATAAAGGAATGTATAGCTAAAATGCAGGCATAAAAAAAGGTATAAATTACAAAACTGCTGTTTTGTATTTTATACCTTGTCGATTACTTGATATAAAAATCCAGATAATTACGCGCCGGGTTTGCGTTTGCCCAGTTCGAATTTATCATGAAGAATTTTAACCGCCGCATCCAGTTGATCTTCCTGAATAACGCAAGAGATTCGGATTTCGGAAGTACTAATCATTTCAATGTTAATCCCATTCTCCGCTAACGCGCTAAACATCGCGGCAGCGATCCCCGGAGTACTCCGCATCCCGACTCCAACTACTGACAATTTCCCGATTTTCTGATCGCCAATAACCTCCGCCGCCCCGATTTCCGCCTTCAGCGATTCGGATACTTTCACCGCATCTTTATATTCCCCTTTATTAACCGTAAACGTTATATCCGCTTTCCCCGCCTCGCTAACGTTCTGGATAATCATATCGACACTAATCTCTTTTTCCGCTAATTTCCGGAATACCATTGCCGCGATTCCCGGTTTATCCGGCACCCCGGTGATAGTCACTTTCGCTTCATTTTTACTCGGAATTACATAACTCACCACCGCTTCTTCCATAGCTTTCGCCTCCTTGGTAATTAACGTTCCCGGGTCATTACTCATACTCGACCGCACCCGAATCGGAACATTATGTTTTTTAGCAAATAAAACCGACCGCGCTTGTAATACTTTTGCACCTAACGAACTTAATTCGATCATTTCATCATAGGAAATAACATCCAGCTTTCGAGCATCTTTAACCAATTTCGGATTCGCAGTATATACCCCTTCTTCATCGGTATATTTCTCGCAGACATCGGCTTTGATACTCGAAGCAATCGCAACCGCAGTTAAATCCGAGCCACCGCGACCGAGAGTAGCGATATCATTATCCCCGGCATTCCCCTGAAATCCGGCAATAACCGGGATTTTCCCCTGGTCTAGCGCTTCCAGAATTCGGGTCGGAATAATCCGAGTGATTTTCGCTTTCCCGAAATTCCCATCGGTATGGATACCTGCTTGCGGACCGGTAAATCCGACTGCCGGTTCTCCTTGCGAACAAATCGCCATGGTTAATAGCGATACCGCTTCCTGTTCTCCGCAAGCTAATAACAAGTCCATCTCCCGGGCATCCGGGTCGGTTTGAACTTGTTTCGATAACTCGATAAGATTATCAGTCGCATTTCCCATTGCTGAAACCACTACTGCTACCTGATTTCCATCTCGTTTGGTTTGCACAATTCGGGCAGCGACTTCTTTCAACAACTGCGGAGTCGCTACCGACTTCCCACCATACTTTTGGACGATTATCGCCATGACCTAACTCCTCAATCGCAGAAATCTACTTTTGAAACAAATATTTTAGCAAAATATGGCATTAAAAACCAGCCTACATTAAATTCCAAACTCCATTCTTTGCCCCAGAGGCACAAAGACTCAGAGAAAATAATATAAATATAATTACATTTTACTCTGTGGCTCTATGTCTCAGTGGCTATGTTTGAGATTTGGGATTTGTCCGCCTAAGGCGGATTGGGATTTATTAAAGGTTGTATTGTTTGATTTTCCGATGTAAAGTACGGAGCCCGATTTTGAGGATATTAGCCGCTTTGGTTTTATTCCCCTTAACACCTTCCAGGGTTCTTCGAATAAGTTCTTTTTCCGCATCTTCGATCGATAAACCAACCGGTAATTCCGGTGGTTTTGGTATCGCTGGAGATACCGGAGATATCTGCCGCGGTAAATCAGTGATTTGAATCGTATCACCTTTTAGTGTCACCAGGATACTTTCGATAGCATTCCTTAATTCGCGAACGTTCCCCGGCCATTGATATTCAACCAAGGCTGAAATCACTTCCGGTGTTATCGCAGGAACCGGTTTATTATTTTCCCGTGCCGTTTCTTCTAAGAACCGCTGAATCATGATGGGGATATCATCTTTCCGTTCCCGAAGCGGTGGGATATTAATACTAACCACATTCAACCGAAAAAATAAGTCGTCTCGGAACCGGCCGGCAGTAACCGCTAGTTTTAAATCTTTATTCGTCGCGGCAATAATCCGAACATCGACTTTGATATTTTTCGTTCCTCCGACCCGCATGAATTCCTGCTCTTCAATCACCCGCAGCAATTTTACCTGTGTTGATAACGGAATTTCACTCACTTCATCCAGAAACAGGGTACCATTATCCGCAAGTTCAAACATCCCTTTCCGACTTCGAATCGCTCCGGTAAACGCACCTTTCTCATGACCAAACAATTCGCTTTCCAACACTCCTTCAGCCAACGCGGCACAATGGAGTTTTACTAACGACGCATTCACCCGAGTACTATGATAATGGATGGCATTAGCAATCAGCTCTTTCCCGGTACCGCTTTCTCCGGTAACCAGAACATTCGCCCGGGTAGGTGCAATTTGTTTAATCGTTTCGATAATCTCATGCATCGGGCCGGAATTCGCAATGATATTTTCAAACCCAAACTTCTGCTCGATTTTCTTTTTTAACAGGATATTCTCGGCAACCAATTGCTGTTTTTCTAAAGCATTTTTTACTACTACCCGCAACTCATCGATGTTAATCGGTTTCGAGAGATAATGGAGTGCCCCGGATTTCATCGCATTCACTGCATTCTCGATCGACCCAAATCCGGTAATGATAATCACCCCGATATTCGGATCGATTCGTTTCACTGCGGTTAATATTTCCATGCCATCGATATTAGGCATTTTGAGGTCGGTTAATACCAAATCGAACTGGCTGGAGTTTAAGCGTTGAAATGCTTCCGCTCCGCTCCGTACCGCCATAACCTCATATCCCGCGCGGTCTAGAACTTCTTGCATCGCGGTTAACGACCCCGGGTCGTCATCGACAACCAGTATCTTAGCTAGCTTATTATCCATAATATTAATTAAATAAATTCCACATCCTTCCGCCCAAAGGCGAGATCTCGCCAAAGGCGGAAAATCCCAAATTCAAAACAGTTTTGTCGAGAATTGAGATATTAGGATTTGATTCTTTTGTTTCGATATTCGATATTCGGATTTCGATATTGTTTATAGTAATTACACTGGTCCCGGATACTACATAATTCACAAATCGGTCTTCCGGCTTTACATACTTTCCTACCATGCTGAATCAGGTTGATATGGAACGGATACATCAAGTTATCCGGTACCAAGTCTTGTAGAATCTGATGCGCGGCATCGGCATCAGCTGATAACGGAATTAATCCGAGTCGTTTCGATACCCGAAATATATGGGTATCAACCGGGAATACCGGTCGCTGCAACGAAAATAAAAGAACACACGCTGCGGTTTTTGGCCCTACCCCATCCAACGATACCAATATCTCGTGCGCTTTACCGGTAGGTAAATCTTTTAGGAAGTCCAGACTGAGTTTCCCGAACCGAGCAGTAATCGTTTGCAGCAGCGACTGGATTCGAACTGATTTTATTCTACCTAAACCTGCGGTTCGAATAGCCGATTCAATCGATTTAATCGGCGCGTCCCGAACCTGTTCCCACGTCGGGAATAAGGTACGTAACTGCATAAACGCTTTATCCCGATTAGTATCAGAAGTATGCTGGGATAGGACAGTAAAAATCAGTTCGGTTAACGGGTCATATCCCGATTCCCAAACCGGGACTCCATACTCTTTCCCCAGCCGGTTATGGAGTAGTCGAATCTTGTTTCGGTGACTGACTGTCTTTGTTAGCATTCGGATTCGGATTCGATTGAGATGGCGGTACTGGTACTGCCACTGGCGCCGGCGGAGTTGGGGGTATCGATCTAGTCGGCATAATCACCGGTTTCATCGGTTCCGGTTTAGCAGCATCACCTTTATTTTCTACCGGTTTTATCGGTGATATTGTCGGTTTTGCCGGTTCCGCTTTTTTCTCTTCAGATTTTACTGGAGCTATCGTAGTCGTAGTAATCGATTTTGTTGGTTCAGGTTTTTTCTCGTCTGGTTTCGCTACCGGTTTCGCTTCTTTAGTTTCCTTCGATTCTTTCTTCACGTCAGCTTTTTCAGCCGATTCGTTCTCCTCTTTTTCAGTTTCCGGTTTAGCTTTTTTAACTTTAACTTTTTTCGGTTTCGGTACCGGCTCCGGTTTCCAATATGGCGAGAATAATTTTACTATTTGTTGCGCATCCAGTCCGATATTAACTTTAGCACTGGAATCGCTGGTATATTCGAATCCAGAAAACACCGCTTTATTTCGAATCAGTTTATCTAGCGCCAGTCCTAATTGCTCTTTTTTATCTAATATCATCTGTAAGCTACGGGTACTATCTACCGGTAACGTTAAAATAAACGAACCCAATTCTGCATAGGCCTGTTCAATCGCATTATATTTGGTTAATAACCGCATCTGGCTTGGGTTAGCAGTAATCTTATATGTAGTCGATATACTTGGGATTTGAATATACTCCTTCTGCCACGGTTGGATTACGATACCCTGTTTTCCAATACTTATCGAAACAAAACAACATAAGATACCGATTATCAGCAATTTCCTCATAGAACATAATCCTCAACTTTCCTCAAAATAAAATATATAAACGCTTTAATCGCAAAGATCGCCAAGGTTATCCCGATGAATATCAGGAAAGATGCAAACCCCGCTAAGTTAATCCAGTAATCGATTAGGTTTTATCTGTAGACTTAGTGTTTTCTGAACGTTCTCTGCGGTTTGATGTAAACCTTATTTTTTCTTATTGATTCTTTCAACGAAATCTTTTTCTTTTGCTGCACCATCTATCAGCATTCCCGTTGAGAAAGTATCTTCAACGGAAGTAATTTTAATCGTTCCGGCAGAAGATTTCTTATATCCGAGTACTTTTCCAGTCCCGGGATCGATAATCTGTTTACCCATCGATTTGATTTCAAACATATCTCCGATTTTAACGCCGTCTTTTTTCCCGATATTGATAATCACTTCATTCCCATCAACCGAAGCAACCTGCGCGGAATATAAACTCGCACTGATTTTCTGGACTAAAACATTAACCGCTTCCCGAGTCGCTTTCCCGGCGGAAGTTTCATCAAATCCACGATCACCGAACGCCATTCCGGTATTTTCAATTCCAATACCGACATTACCGGATGAATTCGATGCATTTGCATCTTCAGCGGCAATAAGTTTCCCGGTTTGGACATCAATCATCCGGGCATCCATTGCTACTCGAACAGTTTGAGTTTTAACCGATAATCCGGTTAACCCATGCGGGGCAAACCGATCGAAATCAAGACCACCGCGTTTGATTCCGAATTCGGTGACATTACCGGTAATAATCACATCAGCGCCAAGTAGTTTCCCTAATTCTACTGCAGAACTGGCGTCTACCATATCGGTTTGCTGGAACTTCTGCTCTTTAATAATCAATCCGATACGCTCTCGTTCAATAACATCGAATTTATTCGATTTAAATAACGCGGTTGCCAGCATATCCGATACTCCGCCACCGATATGCCACGGTCCGGCATATGCGCTGGTATTCCTAAAATCAAGAATAGCGACTTTTAATGGCGCGCTAAAACAGAGCGCAACTAAACTGACTACTAATCCCGCTACTAAGAACTTAATTCTACCTTTCATCTTACCCCTCCTTAAAGAAATTAAGTATGTATATTTAATCTTTTATCCTAAAGTAAATAGCCAAGTTTGTCAACAGGAAATATTGTACTCATATACTCTAACAACCGGCGAATTGATTACATTGATCGATATAAAACCGACTATATTTGGTTTAAGATAGACTTGCAGAGAAAAGGAAATGAGAGTACAATTTCTTAGAGAGAATATTAAGAATCGATATTTATATTTTTAAGGAGGAAACCACTATGTATCGCATAACTTATTTTGGCGTAGTTCTATTACTAATTTTAGTCACCGCGACTGCAAATGCGCAATTATTTAATCTGAAACTGTTACCAGTCGAACAAAATAACCAATATGGATATATCGATCATGCCGGAAAACTAATAATCCAACCTCAGTTCGATTCCGGGAAACCGTTTGTTGAAGGGTTCGCGGCTGTTAAACTCGGTGATAAATGGGGATATATTGATAGAACCGGAAAACTGGTAATTAATCCGCAATTTCAAAGTGCCGACTCGTTTTCTGCAGGATTCGCTGCCGTTAAGCTCGGTGGCAAATGGGGGTATATCGATAAGACCGGGAAACTGGCGATTAATCCGCAGTTTGAAGCTGCGGATTCGTTTAATGAAGGATTCGCTTGTGTTAAGCTTGCCGGGAAACGAGGGTATATTGATAAAACCGGAAAATATACTATCAATCCGCAGTTCGATGATGCGGAATCATTTTCTGATAGTTTAGCAGTAGTTAAAGTCGGTGGGTTAATTAAAGGGAAACGGGGATATATCGACCAGACCGGGAAACTGGTAATCAACCCGCAATTCGATGATGCGAAATCGTTCTCCAGCGGATATGCCGCAGTCAAACTCGGGGGAGTTATTAAAGGGAAATGGGGGTATATCGACCGAACCGGTACTTATATTATCAACCCGCAATTTGAAAATGCAGATTCGTTTTCTGAAGGTTTCGCTCGAGCAGAAACTAGTAATAAATGGGGATATATTGATAAAACCGGGAAATATATCATCAATCCGCAGTATAATACCGCTGAATCGTTCTCTGAAGGGTTGGCGAAAGTCGAAATAAGCGGTCGCGTGGGATATATCGATAAAACCGGAAAATATGTAATCAATCCGCAGTTTGATGATGCAGAATCGTTTTCTGATGGAGTCGCAAAAGTAAAACTCGGTGATAAATATGGGTATATCGATAGAACCGGGAAATATATCTGGAATCCATCAAAATAAATCAGCAACCGTTCTATTTCCCAAGCGTTTCGTGGGTTTCCTTAAGCTGTTTGATAATCGGTATCTTTTGTGGGCATTTCGGCTCGCATTGACCGCACTCAATGCAAGCGCTAGCATTTTTACCTTTAATCCACCAGTTTTCAGCCCCGATTTTACCGTATAACCGTTTCGCAGTTTCCGTCATTCCATATACCCGGTGATAATTCATATACCTGAAATTAACCGGGATATTAACCTCGTTCGGGCAAGGCATACAATAATTGCAACCAGTACAATATAAATCCGCTAACCGTTTATTCTCTTCCAGCATCTCCTGAATCTTTTTGATTTCTGATGGTGATAATCCATCGGTTCGGCTGGCGATCGCACAATTCTCTTCAACCATTTCGATGGTATTCATTCCGGAGATAGCGACATCAACGTTTGGATTCGCGAGCACAAACCGTAACGCCGCTTCTGCGGTACTTTTAACTCCGCCGGGAATAAGATTCATCAACGGTTCTGAGGGTGCGGCTAATCTCCCGCCACCGACCGGTCCCATTACCACTACCCCCAATCCTTTTTCATGGGCATATTCGATTTCTTTTTCATTGCTCCGGTCAAGCAGATTATACTGAACCGTTACCGATTCATAGTTCCCGGTATCAACCAGTTTAACCAGTTTATCCGGAGTATCGTGAAATGAAAAGCAGATATGATGGATTAGTCCTTCTCGTTTAGCGCGCCTAGCTTCATCCATCGGCCCGCCGGGTTTGCTGATGTTTTCTTCATACTGTTTCCAGGTAATCCCATGCATATGATAGATATCAATAAATGGCAAATCAAGTTTTTTAAGTTGCTCTTCCAAACAAGCCCGCCATACCGCACCAGTTTCCCCACTTTTCGGATTCTTCGTCGAAACATAGATTTTATGGTTCTTCCAACTCTTCACCGCCTGACCGACAATATTCTCACTCTGATAATCATTATACATATATGCGGTATCAATATAATTCACCCCAAGTTCAAACGCCCGATGGATTATCTGAACCGACTTCTCGACATCAACTTCCTTCTCACCTTGAACATGCGGTAACCGCATCGCACCGAATCCTAACCGGGATAATTTTATACCCATCTTACCGAATTCGCGATATTCCATAGTAGATTAAACTACTCCTTTTTATTAATAGCGAAAAAAATAGGTTCGTTGCTCTGCATAACGAACCTGAATTTTGATATAGTCACTATTATTATTCTATCAGATTATATCAGAATATACAATCGGTAGACCCGGTAAAATATGCTCGAAAAATAATTCTCAAAAATCCACTTGACAACCTATTGCTCTGCTAGATACTATGAATAATAACTATATCAAAATATTAAATTTAGCATTTATCATTTAGCATTGTAAATTGGTATTATTTACAATGCCAAATTTGCATTTTGCAATGATTCTGATCCTTGATTTCGGGTCGCAATATACCCAATTAATCGCTCGTCGAGTTCGCGAACAGAAAGTATATTGCGAAATCGTTCCCCCCAATATTTCAGTTCAATCTATTCGCGAGAAACAGCCGGAAGCGCTGATTCTTTCCGGAGGGCCTTCAAGTGTATATGCCGATCAAGCACCAATACCGGATAAAGCCATATTCCGTCTTGGTATCCCGATCCTCGGAATCTGTTACGGCATGCAATTAATCGGACATTTGCTCGGTGGCAAAGTCGAACCAGACCAAAGGCGGGAATATGGTCGGATTAAAATCCGGATTATCACTGCCACTGCGTTATTTGCCGACTTACCTGAAGAACTAACTGTCTGGATGAGTCATGGCGATCAGATTGCTACAATACCACCCGGATTTGTCCATATCGCCAAAAGTGATAACACACCTATTGCGGCAATAGCAGATGTCACCCGGAAAATTTATGGCGTTCAATTCCATCCTGAAGTAGTACATACCCAGCTGGGGACAACAATATTACAGCATTTTTTATTCCGGATTTGTAAATGTCAGCCAAATTGGACGATGGCGTCTTTTATCGAAAAAGAGACGAAACAGATTCGGAATATCGTCGGCAACAAAAGAGTTATCTGCGCGGTTAGCGGTGGAGTAGATTCAACCGTAACCGCAGTTTTAGTTCATCGGGCGATCGGTGATTCATTAACCGGTATTTTTGTAAACAACGGAGTACTCCGACTAAATGAACCGGAAAAAGTGGTTACCACGTTTCGGCAGCGGTTTGGAATTAAGCTGATTTATGTCGATGCCACAACTAGATTTTTAGCTAAACTCGCTACTGTTACCGATCCGGAAAAGAAACGGAAGATTATCGGAGAAGAGTTTATCCGGGTATTCGAAGACGAAGCGAATAAACTTACCGACGTTGCATTTCTTGCGCAAGGTACCTTATATCCGGATGTGATTGAAAGCCGGTCAACCAAAGGACCGTCAGCAACCATCAAATCG
>JBHGBB010000164.1:0-9148 GCA_041946755.1 bacterium
TACCGAACGAGATCGATCTCGTTCGGTACAACTCCGGGATAACTTCATGCCCTCAAAGGCAAAATAAACCGATAAAATGGTTCGAAATACCAGAACGCTATCTCCTGGTTTTCCTAAGAGGGAAAAGACAAACTTTAAAAGTATTATATCCTACAATTCTTATTAAGAAAAGATGGTATAATGCAGTTGAATAAGTTAAATCGTTAAATGGTTAAATTCGCCTAAGGCGGATAAATGGGAATAACCTGGTAGGAGCATGAAGTCAGAAATCAAAAAAAGCGAAACCTAATTTGTAAAGATAGATCAAGCAGCTTTGTTTACCGGGAAAAAGCAAGTTATCTAATAGAGAACTTGCTATTTCTATTGAATCTAATCGGGTTACCGATCAGATTGGCAGCCTGCCAATCTGATTTTCGGGCTAACTTTTCTAAGGTTTAAACTCTCTTATACGCTCAGATAAATAGCATGGCATAGGGCAATAACCCCGGTCTGGCTATACGATATTTAATAATTGAGACACTTAACATTCTCTAATAGTTATAATATTGTATCTAGAGCCAACCCGCCATTCCCGCTTTTGAAATATAAAAACCGGATTAGGTGATTAAAGCTGAGATACGAACCGCGTTTGATGGGGATAAGGTAAGAAAGTTGGAAATTACTACTTGTCATACATAGAGCGATATGGTATACTTTAGCCGGAGGAAATGAATCATGGTAGTTACCAAACTAAAAGCGAAAAATCAAGTTACTATACCTACCGAAATTGTGAAGCGCCTGGCGTTACGTACCAATGAATTGTTTACTATTGAAGTAGAAAAGAATTATATTCGGCTAACCCCGGTAGAGATTGAACCGCGCTATACTCCGGAAGAAATTGCAGCGATTGACCGGATTGTTGAAAAGGAAAAAAAGACCGCCAGAACAGTTAAACCCGGAAAATCATTTCGAAAGTATCTCAATCAGCTGACTGAATAATGAAACGCATTCATATTTTGTCTTCCTTCGAACGTTCCATCAAAAACCTTTCTCTCGAGGAGAAAAAACAGCTTAACCAGAGTTTAGAAACGTTCAATATCTTTCTCCTTCACGGCCAATCTACTTTTGGTTTGCGATTAAAGAAGATTAATCATGACAAATATGAATTTAGGATTAATATTAAATTGCGAGTGGTAGTTAAAATAGAAGATGATGATATCTATTTAGTACTAGTCGGTAACCATGACGATGTCAAAAGATATCTTCACAATTATCGATAATAATCCGGTAGAAAATCGGAGGCTATTATTTCTGCTGCTGTTTCATCGCTTGCATCGCTTTCATGAACGTTTTAACATTCCCGGTTAATCCGCCTTTAAACGCGGCGTTTGCCATATCTCGATAGAGCTGCCGGTCGATAACTTCAACGGCAATAGTATCCATAGTCTGTTGCTGCACCGCTCCGAATTCGATTAATTCTTTTCCGGCCTGTTTGAGAGCCGCATATTTCTTATCGAATAACTGCGGTACATTCTGCGCTCCGGCACCGGAAATCAGGAGCATCCCGGCATCTTTTCCCGTATGATTGGCAAATACCAAATAATGCTGTTTTAAAGCATCAAAATTATCGAGTTCCGGGAACCCGCAAGAAGAAATCAGAACCATTTTTTGTTCTTTCGGATGGTGCCGTTTATGGTAAGACAATCCTTTTTCGTTGGTTGAGATATAACATTCGATAATCGGGATGATTCGATCAATAGCCGTTTTCATCTGGGCAGTGAATCCAAATACATAGAGGGGGCTGGCGAGAATAATCACATCTGCAGTATCAAACCAATGGAGAATTTCGGCCATATCATCTTTTTGGGCGCAAACTCCCGGCGTTTTCATCCAGCAGGAGAAACAGCTGGTACAGGGTTTGATATTCATTCGATGCGGATAAAATTTATGGAGCTCGATAGTATCGCCCATGCCTTCCAGAAATAAGGTAAGCATTTTATCGGTGAACGATTTCGGTCGCGGTGACCCGGATAAGGCTAGAACCTGCAGTTTCGGTACCATAACATGCTGTTTCCTTTCAAAAATAAGAAGTTAAATTTAGCATACCATAGAACGAAACCAAAGGTCTAACTTCGATTATAATAAACATTCCGGGATAATTGTTGACAGAACAACTATAGTGGCTTATAATATAGCGGTAGGAAATCTTTTTTTATCCCCTCCAAGTTTCACGTGTGCAAATAGTAATCTTTAATAGAAAGGAGGTGCTGTTTTGATGTATAAAATGATTATAGGTTTGTTGTTCGGCTTATGTTTAGTGAGTGTATCGATGGCAACCCAGCTCGAAGGATTTAACTATGCTACCGATGGCGATATTCAAGCGGCTTGGTTAGTCAGTGGCAATGATCTTGCCTATGGTGCTGCAACCGTTTATACTTCGTTATCCGGTCAGCAGGAAGGTTCCGGAGCCGCTAAAATCGTCTACAATTATTCCGGTAAACAATATTATGAAGTCGCGATCTCTAAAGGATTTACTACTCCACTTGATTTATCCGATGCCAAAAAGTTCTCATTCTGGATCAATGTCGAAGGTGATGAGGCTTCTCGCGATAGTGTTGAGTGGTATATCCGATTCCGTACCCCGGATAATTATACCTGGCGTTATGTCGATTGGAGTGGGCTTGGTGCCGTCGGCTGGAAAAAGATAGAAATCAGCGCGGCTGCGATGGAACCCGACCGTTGGGTATATGGTACTTGGGGAGCGTATCAGGATAATCCGATTATCTCGCAGGTTACTTCAATCAGTTTCCTATTACAGCAGAAATATAATATGGCTCCGGGAATCGCAACCGTATATCTCGATGATTTGGAATATGAGACTGCGGATCCATCGTTTGGGCAGATAGCAGTCGAACAGTTCAACTATGCGGATAATTCTGCACTCCAGGCAGATTGGTTGGTAACTATCCCGGTCGATACTCCGGGATTTGTGCTGACTATTTCAACCAGCGATAATAAGGTTGAAGGTAGCACGGCAATGCGATTAGATTATCATATTGTCGATTACTGGCGAAATGTTAAGGCGGAAAAGACCTTAGCGCAGCCGGTAGATTTCTCCGTGGTCTCTTGTTTCAAAATGTGGGTATATGGTGATTATAGTATTCCGACTACCCAGCCGTTGATGATGTTCAACCTGCAAGATGTCAATACCTGCAATGCCAATGCCCGTATTCGGTATTCGCTGAAGACCAGTATGTGGCAATGTATCTGGATACAAAATAAATACGCGCTTAATACCACGGCAAGTACGGTATCCCCATTCTTCCAGGATCAATGGGATGCTGGTGGTGCGCTAGGCGATCTTGATCCTTCTCAGGTTCAAAAAATCGGGTTGTATACTCAAGGGTCGCGCCATTATGAAGAGTTTTCATTTACCTGTTATGTCGACGATATTATCGCCGGATTCCCGATCACGCCATTTTCGGTTGCTGCCGGTTCAGGAACGATTTCTATCGGAGCGAGTACTCCACTTAGTGCCGCTGATGGTATCGGACCGTATACCTGGTCATTGAGTTCTACCGCCAGTGTAACGTCAACGGCAATCGGATACATTGATGGAACCAGTGGTTCAGTGGTAACTTTCTATTCGACCGAGACCGGTGGAGTCGATATCTATTGTTGGGATAGTAATATCCCGGCAACGATGCTGAGTGCGCATGTATCAGTAGTGCCAACCGCAGCGCCGTTATATAAAGATGCGAATAGTACCCGGTCAGTAATAATTAGCCGAAAGAACTGGGAACTATTTTAATCAGCGTTTTATAACTAGTCATATCAAGGCGATGAATCGGAATCGATTCCTCGCCTTTTTTTATTCTTTAGATATAACACGTACCCTCCAATAATCGCATACTATATTATTTCTAACTCCAGTTAGTATCCCAACTTCAGTATTGACTTGTATAAAGAGTAAAATAATGATACAATTTGCAGTCAAGAATTTAGAGGTACATTTAAATTTAGGAGGGAAAAGGATATGGTAAAAAAACCAGGATTGAATCTACTGAGTTGTATTGGTCTGGTAATGGTATTATCCATCTATGCAATAGCGCAAGGCGAATCGTCGCTGGTATCGCTCGAGTATAAGTTCCATCCGGGTGAAATGCTCTCTTATCAAATCCAGGGCGAGGGGAAAGGAACGGTAGAAATCAGCGGGCTCGATACCTCGTTCAATTTCGGGAGTCCAGGGAATGGACAAATGCCAATAACTCTGGGAATATCCGGATATCTGAGTATGAGTACCAAACAGGTTAATGCCGATAACAGTGGCGAAATCGATTTGACATTCGATAATTTCGTTGAGAAGATCGAGATGATGAATCAAAAGATGGTGTTTACTTTTTCCAAAGGGAAATATCAAATGGAAATGAATGGCCAGCAATTGCTTTCTTCCGATTCCAGTCCGCAGCTGCCTTTTTTCGACAAGCCGATTTCGTATACGATGTCCAAATCCGGTAAAATAACCATGATTTCCGGTCTGGATTGGATGAAACAACTGATGCCGGCAATGTCCAAAAATTTCGATTTTAATGACATCCTGAAACAAATGCAGCCTTATTTTCCCGAGCATCCGGTTAGAATCGGGGATAGTTGGGCATCAACTACCGATTGTAAACTTTCCGAAACCGACAAGGACTCCGCGAAAATGGTTTTACACGGGACCGTCACCGGTATTGAAATGATTAACGGGAAACGTTGTGCCGTGATCCAATATACCGGTAAATTCGATTTAGCTGATTGGAAATTGAATCTATCGGATACGACTGAAAATAAAGGATTATTCCCGGAGATGAATTTTAAAAATATGCGGCAGACGATTACCGGAAAGAGTTATCATGCGCTTGATGTCGGCCAGATGATTAAAGGTGAATTCCAGCAGCAGTTCGGGATGGAATTGAACCTGAAAATGCCGATGCCGGACCCGAAAACGAATCGGCCATTGGATATAACCACGAAGATGGATTTAACCATGCAAATGGGTATGGAATTAAAGAAATAATTCCTGGTGTAGTTGTTTCCAGAAAGTATCGAAATAACTATTTTTACTCTCTCATTACCTAAGGAAAGGAATCAGTATGGTATCAAAATCAGGCTCGATAATATTAATCAGTCTTGGATTGTTCGGTTTAATCTCAGTCTATGGTATAGCGCAGACCGAACCGCCATCAGTTCCAACCGGATATCAATTAACCTATCAATTTCAATCCGGAGAAACGCTGAAATATAAAATCACCACCAAAGGAGCCGGGTCGATGAGTATTCGGGAATCGGATAAAAGCTATTATGGATTGATGACCGCGATATCGTTGCCGATTACCACCCAATCCCAGTCAATGGTAACCATGAATGTCCGGAGTGTAACGCCTGAGGGAATAGCAGAAATCGAAACGAAAGTAGCCTCAATGAATTCTCGAGAGGAAATACTCGGGCATGCACTCATCGAAAAGTATACGAATGGGATTTATGAATGCTATGCTGATGATGTACTGGAATTTACCTCGGTTACCACCAATAAACCGATCCCGTTTTTAATCAATCCGATAGCATATAAAATCGATAATCGCGGTAAACAGTTTGCATTTGCTGAAATGAAATGGTTGAATCAATATACTCCAGACTTGGATGATGGATTATATTTCATGGATTTTAATGACATGGTACTATTTGCAGAACCGGGATTGCCGGCATATCAGCTTCATCCCGGAGATAGCTGGGCTGCAACTACCGACCTCAAAATCCCGAAACTGAAAATTAAACCGATTAAAGTAGTAATCGAATCCAGTTTATCGAGTATCGATACGGTAAACGGAAGCCCTTATGCGGTAATAGAGAACTTTTGGAATGTCGATATCTCCGACTGGAAATTTGATTTGCTGAAATTGAAAGAATTCGAAGATATCCTGCCGAATATTAAGTTAAAAAGAATGCAAGAAATGATAAGTGGTAAAAGCTATCATCTCCTGAATAAAGGAAAAGTAACTAAAGGGGAATATATCCAGAATTATATTATGGAACTTAGTGTCAAACCGCCGAAAATGTCGCAACATAGCGATTTTGAAGCCCTATTCACCATATATCTTGCGGATAATGTAACGATCGAATTAGTCGAATGATAATAAATAGATGGACCAGCTTGCTGTAAGAGAAAAATAAAATAGGCGAGGGGTTACCTCGCCTATTTTTGCATCCTACCGGAAATAATCGCTCGTTTAATCTACCGGATTATTTTATTCCTTTTTTAGTTAAAATTTCGAGCTTATTCTTATCTTTCGCTGATAAACTCCGCATCTCCTCCGCATCATGTACTACATGGGGAGTTAAAAATACTAACAGTTCGGTTTTTTCCAACGTTTTATCGGTAGACTTGAATGCGTTCCCGATAAGCGGTATATTGCCAAGAAGCGGAACTTTATTAATCGTTTCCGTCATATCATCTTTCATCAATCCGCCAATAATCACCGTTTCACCATCTTTAACCATAACTTCGGTACTCGCTTCCCGGTTGGCGATAACCGGTGCATCGAAATAAGTCGTCTGTTCGATTTTCGAGATAATCGGATGAACAGTCATACTGACATACCCATCCGGATTGATTTGCGGGGTAACGGTTAAAGTTATCCCAACATCCTGATAACTATAACTATTATATACCGACCCGGTGTCGGTTACTTGCCGGCTGGTTAAGAACGGAACTCGTTCCCCAACCTTAATGGTTGCGGCAGCATTATCACTGGTCAGAACCCGTGGAGTAGATAAAATATTCAGTTTACTATCCTGCTGGAGCAGTTTAATTACCCCTTGAACATTTTTACTGGTGAACGTGTAATGTAATCCTTGCGAAATCGAGCCCAGATTAAATGCGGTTGAGGCAACACTTGTAACCCATTCTCCCATAACTTCGCCGGAAGGGAATATCTGCCATTCGGCCCCTAAATCCGCCTGATTATTCAGGGTTTTTTCCGCAACAATAACTTCAATCATCACCTGCGGCCGGGCATAATCGATCGACTCGACCATGGTCTTAATCCGGTCGAAATTCCGCGGTGAAGTAATGAATATCAGGGAATTAGTATCTTTATCGGCAACAATCCGAACCTGGCCAAGTAACGACCCGCCTTTAGCCTGCGCCGCAGATTGGGTCTGCACCGACCGGGCCATATTCGCAAAGAATCCGCCACCAGAAGTTTGGGTTTGCGTTCCTGACGACTGTAATAAACTGGTTAACGAGGTGGCTAAGGTCGAGGCATCACCATGTTTCAAATGAATTACCAGGGTTCCTTCCGGTTCGGTTTCATCTTTATCCAGCTGATAGATTAATTTCTCAAGCACTGCCATATCGGCTGCCGGCGCAGAGACAATAATCGAGTTGGTTCGGGTATCAACCGATATTTTAACTAACGCTCGGGCGCGTGCCATCGCCGCTTCAGTTGCTGTCGGTTGACTGGTCCCACTCGTTCCGGAAGATCCTGCCGTACCTCCGGTACTTCCCGGCCCACCACCCGGTCCCATAAACTGCCGGAAAAATCCGGGACCACCGCCGCCAGTAGCGCTGGTACCGGTAGTGGTATAGGTATCAGATTTAAATAAATCATTTAAAGTATTAGCCAAAGTTTGCGCATCGGCATTTGTTAAGGTAAATACCCGAATTTGAGTTACACTGGTTTGCGGTGCATCCAATTGTTTGATAATTTCAGCGAACCGGTGAACATTCGAGGCAATATCAGTTACAATTAAGGTATTACTTCGCGCATTAGCTGAAAGGTCGCCTCGTTTCGGCATTAGATTCGCTAAATCGCGTTTGAGTTCTGCAGCATCTGAATAAGATAAGGGGATAACTTGGGTGATTACATCATCGCCAACCTTGATTTTAGCCGGGTCGCTGCCGACCTGGACTTTAACTTCAGCCTGTTTTGCATTGTCTAGCGAAACAATTTTTAAGATATTACCGGTTAATATGGCTGTATATCCTTTCGCCGCTAATGCTGAATTTAATGCGGATAAGGCATCGTCTACCGTAACATTTTTTTCACTCAAGATGGTTATATCTCCGGTTACTTCCGAATCTTTAACGATGGTATATCCGGTAATATTGCTGATATATCGTAATACCTGATCAAGACTCGCGCGGCTGAATCGTAATGATACTCGTTTCTCGGCTTCCGGGATTCCGTTCAGGATAGTAACCGTTCTCGTTGGCATGGTTTCTAGATTAGAGCGCTCATCACTTCCGCTCATATTCGGTACTATGGTATCCGAAGCCACCACTAGCCCCGGTGGCGATTCGGTTACTCCGGGAGTAATGCTAGTACTTGCATCTTGTGCATACATGGGGCTTATGGATAAAAATAAGATAATCGAAATATATGCTCCTAGTTGATAATTTTTCACTTTAACTCCTCCTCTTGTTGTTGTCGGCGTTTCCGTAACCGTTCTTCCAAACTGTCACCCGATGATGACAATGGAATAGCGGTTTCGCCTTTAGTAATAGTGGTATCCGAATCAGTAATATCTTCTGATACGGCTGATTCTTTATGCGATAGAGAACCGGTTCCCGGTATCGGGATTTGGTCCCCTATCTGAAAGGTTTTAATTTCTTTCTTCTTCTTAGCAATAACCTTATCGAAATCGATGGTAACGATGGAATAATCCAATAACTGATCATTAGTTTTCAGATAATTCGACTCATTCGTTTCCAGATTTTCTACCGAAACCAGATATTGGGTTCCATCGAAAACAATACCGGTAATGCTGAGTTTCTGCGGTTCCACAACCGGTTCTGTTACCGGCATCGACGCTTGCATACTACTCCGCATATCCGGTGGGGTAAAGATATCTTTCTCGACAATATAATCGAAATTGTGGAGGGTTGCCTGTTTTACGATCACCCCACCGATCTCAACCGGTTCCAGGATGGCAAAGGGCGTCAATACGCCCGTCCGCCCAACGTTCACCCCGATATCGCGCATCTTTGTGGTCACCTCGCGCGCCGGGAATTTGAAAGCCGTGGCGCCGCGCGGATCCTTCCCGACAACTCCGAGGTCTGCCGCCAGGCGCAGATCGTTAATTTTGATCACCATACCATCCGTTTCGAAGGGGAGCGTATCGCGCA
>JBHGBB010000165.1:0-9080 GCA_041946755.1 bacterium
AAATCAGCTCGATTTTTAAAATGTCAAATTAAGTTGAGAAGAACAAAAAACAGTAATAAAAAAATAAAATAGCTTGATTTTTTTCTTATTTCGGAGTATCTTAATTGGGGGAGCATTTTTCGAATAATTTCCTTTTTCAAGTATCACGCTCTATGTCGAAATGGGAAGAAGAAAAAGATCGTAACGATTGGGACGAAGAAACCGATTGGGATGAAGACCGTTGGGAAGAATACTTCCAAGAACAAGAACGGCGCGCTGATTACTATACCCAAAAGTTTGAACAATCGTTAAAAAAATACGAGGCAGCTGAATATCCGGATCCGCTAGAAGAAGCATTCAACGACATTTTCCCTGCCCTGGATGGTTCAAGTTCTCCCGAAGAATCCAATGAAATGGATGACCTCTTCTTTGGAACAGAACCCGACTCCGATACCGAAATTGCCGAACCTGCCTGGGCACAAGATGAACCTACCGAAGACTATGATGATTTCCGAAAGATTTATGCATATCAGCTAGCGTATGAATTTGGCATTGCCATCCATCATTTTGTTGAACCTTTCTTTAAAACGCCAATTAAAGCGACCGCATTATACCAACTGCATGATCTAGAATTCCAGGTGGCATCGCATATTGCCTGCGGGCATGCGTATGGGTATGAACGAGAAGGAATCGTTGCCAATATAGCGAAATGTAAACGCGCGTTAAAAACGGTTAATATCTGTATCGATGCGATATTAAAAATTAAATCACATAAAATCGCTACTCCGAATCAAATCGACACATTATTCCAACAGGCAATTGTCGTTCGCGATGCAATCATCAATTGGATCGAAGAACTCCGCTCCATGGTCTGGTGGTAATAAAAAAAGTTCCAAGTACGAAGTACCAAGTACCAAAAGAAACTTGCCATTCATTCTTCTAAGTTAACACTATTCCGATTATCATTTTCTATCGGTTTCATTGTATGATAATTTAATATTCAATTGCTTATGCTAAATCCTAAACCGAAAATAGTAGTTGCCATGAGTGGTGGAGTAGATAGTGCCACTACTGCAGCGATATTAAAAGAATCCGGATTTGAGGTTATCGGCATCACCATGAAACTCTGGTCTGAAGGCAGCCGATGTTGCGGAATTGGCGATATCGATGACGCCCGGCGAGTAGCTGCACTACTCGGGATCCCATTTTATGTCATGAACTATGAATCGGAATTCAAAAAACAGGTTATCGATTATTTCACCCAAGAATACCTGAAAGGCCGAACTCCGAACCCCTGTATACTCTGTAATCAGGAATTAAAATTTAAGTTCTTATTGAATAAAGCGGTTGCGCTGGGGATCGATAAACTCGCTACCGGTCATTATGCTCAAATCGAGTTTGACCGGGAACGAAACCGATATTTGCTCAAAAAAGGCTGCGATGATTCGAAAGACCAGTCGTATGCATTATTTTCCATGAGCCAGAAGCAATTAGCGCAGGTGCTGTTTCCGTTAGGGAATCGAACGAAAAAAGAAATCCGGAAATTAGCCAAACAATTCGGATTACCGGTCTCGGAGAAACCGGATAGTCAGGAAATCTGTTTTATTCCGGATAATGATTATATCCGGTTCATTGAAAAGAATATTGCGCATCCGCCGAGTGAAGGATATATCGTCGATCTATCCGGGAAAAAGCTTGGCCGGCATCAAGGGATATACCGATATACGATCGGGCAGCGCAGTGGATTAGGGATTCCTGCCGGTCGACCGTTATATGTCGTCGGAATTAATCCGGATAACAATGAAGTGGTAGTAGGAGGAGCAGAAGATGTATATCGGGAAGAGATGGTGGTCGATAATATCAACTGGATTGCGATGGATCGATTAACCGGTCCGATGCCCGCTCAGGTTAAAATCCGATATAAACATGAGGCGGCTGAGGCGATACTAACTCCTGATTCAGCACCGCAACCATCGGTATCCGTATCTTTTACCAAACCGCAACGCGCGGTAACTCCGGGACAGGCAGCAGTATTTTATCAAGGTGATATTGTTCTCGGCGGCGGCTGGATTCGATAAGTAGCCGTAGTAAGAACCGAGGATGGTTTTCGTTTCGATTGACACTATTTACTAATGCGAATAAAATAGAGTAGAATATCGGTACTATGAACGACATCCCCAGAATCAGTCAGGAATTCCCGCCTGAATCTAAAAAAACCATACCAGTTATCAAAGCAAGGCAATTACTCTTTGAAACTATCAGAGAATATCGGAATCATTTCGGGAAATATTTTGCTATTTCAGCGATTGTATTACTTCCATTAGCCGGATTTACTGCTTGGTTTAATCCGGAAAGCCGAGTTTGGTATTTATCGATTCCATTTAGTGTAATTGCTACTTTAATCTCCTATTATTCGCATATCGCATTACTTTATATAACCCGGGAATATAGTGCCAATAATCCGACTAAAATCAGTACCGCGTATCTGACCTCGGTAACGATGTATCTTGCATTTGTATATACCATGATCCTAGTCTTTTTAGCGACCTTAGTTGGAACAGCATTTTGTGTGATACCAGGAATAATGGCCTATGTAGTATTCTGTATTGCTGATGGTATTGTAGTCTGGGAAGGGACGTATAGTATCCCGGCAATGCAGCGGTCGTTGGCCTTAATCAGAAACTATTTCTGGCAAGTGTTGTGGATTCTAGTGGTGTTTGATCTATCGATTGGACTGGTTACCTTGGTATTAACGGAAATCCCGACCTTCTTTCTGCCAGAAATACCGAACCTATATAAGCAGTTATTTAATAAAGATGCGGTACAGTTTATTTATCCATGGTGGTATGTTTTATATCAGGAATTGATTAATATGATCATATTCCCAACCGGTGCCATTATGACCTATATCCTTTATCGTAATCTTAAAGAAGTTAATGAACAGAAAATAGAGTTACCGCTGAATCTATAGTCCATATGAATACTACTCCGGAATCGATAACTCCGCTCCCTTCGCCTATTTTGCCTGCAGAAAAAATCTTATTTGATATTATCCTTGAGTATATTCAACATTTCTGGCTGTATTTTATTGTTGCGGCTATTATCTTGACACCAACAATCATTCTCGATATATGGTTAAATCCGCTTATTAATCAGTGGTATATTATAATTATTAATTTTATTTTAATGATGTTATTCAGCTATTACTTAATGTTGGTATTGTTGTTGATAACTCAAGCATTGCAATCAAACCAACCGATGGATATTAATAGTATCTTTTTAATATCATTAAAAAAATATTTACCTTATGCATGGACCATGATTATACTAGAAATTTTGGGAATGATCGGTGCATTATTTTGTTGTATCCCATTGCTTATCGTCGAAGTATTATTTTGTGTGGCAAATGGTATCGTCGTTTGGGAAGGTATTAATGGTATTCCGGCATTAAAACGATCATTTGAATTAACCAAACCATATTTCTGGCGAGTGCTCTGGATACTGTTAATATTCTATTTAACTTATTATATCTTATTTATGGTATTTACTGAAATTCCGAGTTTATTTATACCATCAATCCCAGGTATGTTCAAAGGAATATTCAATCATCAATATAAAGGAATAATTCAACCTTGGTGGTATACGATATACCAGCATTTGATAGGGGCATTGCTTCACCCAACTCTAGCGATAATGACTTATATCTTATACCGCAATCTTAACGAAGTGCATAAGTCAGTAATAGCACCATCTCCTGAGATGATTACACCAGAAAATCAATCGATGTAATCACTATTCTAGTTACGATATAATAGTTTATTAAGGATAAATATGAATGCGCGAGACCGATTTAATCGTACCATGCGATTTGAAGCAGTAGACCGTGTCCCTTGGTGGGAATTATGGTATTGGGACGAAACCCTTGACCGATGGTATACTGAAGGATTACCGCAAGATGTACATCTCTCGGATTATTTCGGCGTAGACCGGCGGGAAGGGGTAGGGGTATATACCGGATTGGTTCCGGCATTTAAAGAAACGACGCTAGCAGAGACCGATACATTCCGGATATTCATCGATTGGGATGGGGTTAAACGGCAGGAGTTTAAAAATCATGGCCGAGCAACCATGCCCTTATTTCTAGAGCATCCGGTGAAAGACCGGGCAAGTTGGGAGAAACTCAAATCCGAACGACTGAATCCAACTTCACCAAAACGGTATCCATTCGATTGGGAAGATAAGAAAAAAGGATGGAAAGACCGGGATTATCCGCTTTCAATACATGCCGGGAGTTTCTATGGTATGCTCAGAAATTGGATTGGAGTCGAACATTTTTCGTTAATGTTTTATGACGATCCGGACCTGGTGCATGAAATGATGGATTATCTGGCAGAGTTCTTTTGCCAGGTGATCAACCGCGCATTAGTAGAAGTACCGGATATTGATTTTGCCACGATGTGGGAAGATATGTGTTACAAAACTGCATCACTCTTATCCCCCAAGATGTTCCGAGAATTCATGATGCCCGGATATCGGAAAGTAGTATCCTTATTGCACCAGCATGGAATCAAAAATATTCTAGTCGATTGCGATGGTAATATCGATGAATTGATTCCGTTATGGCTGGAAGTAGGCGTTAATGGCGTATATCCAATCGAAGTCGCTAGCGGAATGGACCCGATAGCATTACGTAAAAAATATGGGAATAATATTCTTCTAGCCGGCGGGATTGATAAACGGGTGTTGGCGCAAGGGAAAGCTGCGATCGACCAGGAGCTGGAATCGAAACTTCCATACCTTTGTTTATCCGGAGGATATATTCCCTGGATCGACCATCTGGTGCCGCCGGATGTACCGTTAGCCAATTATCTCTATTATCTTAACCGGATGAAAGAAATCACCTTAAATCCGCGAAAATATCTTACTTAATTATCTGAAGTAATAATACTTTTTTCTTTCCAATTATATAGAATCATATATCTTCTATAAGAAACTCATTCCTAGCAGGAACTGGCAGTTTCGTGTAGAATATTTATATTCTTAACGCTGCTAGAATCAGTAACATATCTTGACGATACATAGAATTCATGAAATATCGGAATACGATTGTTGCATTAATCATATTGGTTCTGTTAGGCAGCTATATCTATTTTTTTGAAACTAAACCGGTTAAAAATACCGAATCGGGAAAACCGACCGAACCATTTATCGCGCAATCGGATAGTGAACATATCACGAGAATCGAGATTACTAAACCGCTATCAGATAAACCGATTGTTCTCGAACGTAATAAAGAAAAGGTTTGGGAACTTCAATCGCCGATACATGCGAAAACTGATAAATTAGCAGTAGATAATTTGATAAAAGAATTCAAAGATTTAGTTCCAACTAGAATCATCGATGGGCAAGGGCTGGATTTGGCATCGTATGGTCTAGATACTCCGAAGATAACGATTATATTAGCATTTGATACTAAGAAGAATACCGGGGAGAAAATATTAGTCGGTACGAAAACACCGAATGCGGAAGATTATTATGTTAAGAAAACAAATGAACCCAAGCTATATTTAATTCCGGTAAATAGTATTATCTTATGGAGTAAAGAAGCCAGTGTATTTCGGGATAAAACGGTATTTACCTTCGACTCCGATAAAATCGTTCAACTAGATTTGCATTATCCGAAAAAAAAGTTTGGTTGTAATAAAGAGCAGGGGATATGGTGGGTAACTAAACCGGAAAAACTTAAAGCAAACCAGAATAAACTCGATGATTTACTCTGGAAGTTGCAGAGTTTAGCTGTTAACCGGTTTGTTGACGAACAGCCGCTGGATTTAGCGAAATATGGATTAACTAATCCGCAAATGCAGATTCGATTAAAATCGGCGGAAGGTAAGGTATCGGCATTAAATATCGGGAAATCCGATATTTCTAACGGCGCCCTGTATGCTAAAACCGCGGATAATTCGTATATATTTAGTTTGGATACCGCTGTAATCAACGAGCTTAATATCTCATCGATCGCTGAATTACGCGATCGGTCGGTACTAACGTTCGATAGTGATAGTATTACCAGGATAGAACTGAAATATCCGGATAAAACGATGGTCGTAGCTAAAGAGCAGGGGCAATGGTGGATGACGCAACCGAAGCGGATTAAAGCTGATGCCTCGAAATTAGACGATCTTCTCTGGCGATTAAGCGGATTAAGTATCATTGAGTTTGGCGAAACCCAGCCGAAGTCATTGAATAAATATGGATTGGATAAACCGAGTTTAATCATTTCATTACAAAGTAATAATCAAAAACTGCCGGAATTAAGTCTAGGGAATGATGACATAAAGAAACATCTGATTTATGCGCAGACCAGTGATAAGAATTTTATATTTCAAATAGATGATAGTATCTTGCATGATTTAAAAGCAACAGTAATAGAATTATCTGAAATCCATAAAACTAAACCATAACATCACAATCCTGCGGTTGTTTCGCCCGCAGAATAAAGGAGTCGATAGATAATGCTCGATATCTTAATTAGCAGTGCTAATGCGCAGCAAACGGTACAAACCATAGAATTCAGCAACAATAATTCTGCTTGGGATATTTTTATTCAAACGATAGTACAATCGGTAGTACATAGCGGTCCTTTAGGTAAACTTATTCTGCTAATCTTATTATTCTATTCGGTTGTCTCTTGGGCGATTATTATTAATCGATATATTGTAATCAACCGTGCCCGAAAACGAGCGATCCAGTTTATGAATACCATTTGGCAGAATAAAACCAGCCTACCGGAACCAAATGCTCTGCAGATAGTACCCGAAAATCCGGTGTTAGCGGTGGTGCAGTCGGCATATAAAGAGTTGGGCAATGAATTGACCGTCTCAAATCCATTAGCCCTCGATAGTACGATTCGGAACCTGGAACGAGTATTAACTCGTACGATGCGGCAGCAAGCAGCAGCGTTAGAGAAATATCTGAGTTTTTTAGGCACTACGGCTAGTGCATGTCCGTTCTGGGGATTGCTTGGTACAGTCTGGGGGATATTAAGTACGTTCTATACCATGGGTTCTGCCGGTACCGCCAGTATTACTACTATCGGTCCGAGTTTGGCGGAAGCGTTAATAGCGACTGCTGCCGGATTAACGGCTGCTATACCCGCATTAATTGCATATAACTATTTCATCGGCCAGATTAAAATTATCAGTCGGGAAATGGAACATGTGGGGTCGGAAATACTGAGTTATATTGAAAAAAGATAGCAATATCCAAATTCTTAAATTGATTTTCTTATTTCTAAACGCTTATGGCATTCGAAAAAAAAGATGATTCAATTACTACCATGTCTACTATCAATGTAGTTCCACTGATAGATGTAGCGTTGGTATTATTAGTGATATTTATGATCGTTACTCCGGTATTACATCAGAGTTTAAATGTGCAATTACCAAAAACCAAATCACAGGGAACCGAGATTTCCGGGAAATGGGTAGTTACGATAGCTGAAGATAAAAAGATTTATCTAAATGACCGCCAGATAAATTTAACTGAACTTGCCGCAAAAATGAATGTCGTTGGTCAGGGTTCTTCAAGTACGGAAGTGTTTCTCAGAGCAGACCGCCGGGTACCGTATGGATATGTCGTGCAAATCATGGATATCATCAAAAAAGCCGGGGTCAATCGGTTGGGAATAGTAACGACACCTGACCTTACCGGGAAACCGTAAGAACGATTTTAGACTAATTATTTCAGATAAACCGTATGAATATCAGATTAACCTTATCATTTTCTACTGCGATCCATTTAATTTTGATTATCGCATTCTGGTTTTTCGGAGTGTCAATCAGACCGAAATCATTTTATGCTCCGGTATATAGTGTAAACCTCGTTGATGTACCCGCCGGATCGAGTTTCTTCATGCCAACCGTACCGGCTCCGCAACCGGCAGTACCGGTAGAGAAAGTAATTCCGAAATTAACCATTACTCCCAAAATCGCTAAAGCAGAAAAGATACCGGTTATCGTCCCTAAAATTCCAGAACCGAAAATAACTTCTACCGGCGCAAATCCATCCCCAACTAGTATTACCGTTAAACCGATTAATACCGCCAATGCTTCAAGTCCGAAAATCGCGATCGGTCCTGCAGGTACCGGCTTGGCAACAGAAGGGATTCCGTTTCCTTATCCCTACTATTTGGTAGCGGTACAGAATAAGGTTAGCGAAAATTGGCAACCGCCAGATAAATCCGGCGCAGTTCGAGAAGCAAAAACGATTGTTTTTTTCCAGATATTACGCAATGGGCAGATTGCTAATGCCCGGGTAGAACAGAGTTCCGGATCAGTGGAATTAGATACTGCTGCGTTACGAGCGGTGAAATTAGCCAGCCCATTACCGCCATTACCACAAGGATTTAAAGAAGATACGTTACGAATCCATTTTGGATTTGTCTATTATGAATCTTGATCCATTATAAACGAAGGAATTATTTCAGCGAACTATTATGAAAAGACATTTAGTTGGTTATATACATATTTCTGTTATTATAATCTTAATCTTAATGCTAGTTAGTTTGGTCTATACCCAGGATGTATATATCCAAACGCAGCGAACCGCAACGAAACTGGTGGTGGTATTGAATGAATGGATATCGAAATCCGGAACGGGATCTGTAAATAATACTGTAACCAATTTATCCGGGATTACCAAATATGATTTGGAATTTACCGGATTATTCGATGTGGTGACTACCAGCCAAGATACAAATGCTCTTTTAGATTTTGCGTTTTTCAAAGACCTTAAAGCAGTCGTTGCGACTAAAGGAACCTATATCCTTAATGGCCGACAACTCGAAATAGATACCGATGTATATGATGTTGCTAAAGGGAGTATGATCTGGCAAAAAGCATATGAAGGGCCGATAGATGCAAATCGAGATATGATGCATCGGTTCTCCGATGCGGTATTATATAGTTTTGGTTTACCCGGGTTCAGTAACAGCAAGATAGCATATATCTCGAATGCGAAAGGGAATAAAGAGGTGTATATGATGGATTATGATGGATATAATGTAGTGCAGTTGACCGATGATAAATCGATCGATTTAT
>JBHGBB010000166.1:0-8902 GCA_041946755.1 bacterium
ATCCTTGTGATTTTAGCGCTTTTTGTATTTCATGTCAAGGGCAAATTAAAGTTTTCAGTTATCAGTTTTCAGTTGTCAGACAGAATCAAACTAAAGAATCAGTTGGAAGATATTTTGCCTACTTCGATAAATTCGATTAATTCGCGGTTAATATAAAAATCAGTTTGGCAGGCTGCCAATTTGATTGGGGTAAATGGAATCAATGGTTTATAAGAGTGTTGAATTATACTCAACTTGCGCAAAATTCAAATTCGGACTTGGTTTTTGACCCAAACGACGATGTTGTCTTTCTCGGAAGAGTCGAGGCTCCGACTTGCACCGGCAGGAATCTATTTAATATAATACTCTGGATTCCCGCCTTCGCGGGAATGACTTGACCGAGCGGAAATAACCCGCATAAACCAATAACTTTCTTTCCCGAAAGTATACCAAGCCGGGTAAAAATCGAGTTTTAGCGTTTTTAGAATTTTAGCCGATATGGGAGGAAGGATGAACGAGATAATATCTTGTTCATCCCAACCCCCAATCAGGCAAAAGATACTTCCTATCCCAGAAACCAAAAAGTCTAAACAAAACCAATAGTTAATTTGTGATTGAGGATTGCGGCCCACCTTCGCCAAGGCTTCTGTGGGTAAAATTGCGGATTAAAGATTGAGGAGTTGATTCCGAAATCATAAATCATAAATCCGAAATTGGATAGTGCTGGGATCAGATTTGCAGGCTGCCAATCTGATTTTTTCGAGGGAATAAAGCCAAGTTTTACTTTAAGAATCATACCCAATATAAACCATGCGGCGGTGTCTTCGGAATGATAGAATACATAGCCACTTAAGGTCATAAAACCAGTATTACTACTCAACCCAGCGCCTTGTTTCATCGGTAAAACCTATGCTATTATCAGTACCTTAATCCTTGATATATATCATCTAATAATCAGAGGTATATTTTAAATGAAAACCGAGCATTTGCACCGATTCCGCGATTATGGATTCAATCCCGGGCTATTACCTCCGGGGAAACGGAACAAAATTTCTGATGTCGCTAAGGTTCAGGTCGGACATTGTACCCGGATTGAAGGAGATACTATCCGGACCGGGGTAACGATTATCGATCCGGGGATACCCGATTTGTTTCATCATAAAATCCCGGCAGCAGTTGCGGTGGGTAACGGGTTTGGTAAACTCGTCGGAACCACCCAACTCCAAGAACTGGGTACTTTAGAAACTCCGATCGCGTTAACCAATACCCTAGCAGTAGGTTCGGTGATGCATGGTCTGGTAGAACTGGTATTAAAAACCACCAAACATATCGGGGAGTCGACTACCGTCAATGCAGTAGTCGGCGAAACCAGCGATGCGATAGTAAACGATATTCACCGGATAGTTCTCGGTAAATCCGAGGTCGATACCGCATATGCATCGCGTACCCGCGATTTCGCGTTAGGGTCGGTTGGTGCCGGTACCGGAACCAGTGTATTCTCCTGGAAAGGCGGTATCGGGTCAGCATCGCGGAAAATAACTATCGGCAAACGAAAATATCTATTAGGTGCATTATTGCAAACTAATTTCGGGGGTGCGTTAACCATAATGGGAGTACCGGTAGGAAAACTATTAGGCGCAACCAGTTTTGATAAATTTATATCTACCCAAAACGGCGGCTCCTGTATGATAATCATCGCTACCGATGCCCCGATTTCTGCTAGACAACTTGGCCGTATCGCCCGGAGAGCGATGCTCGGTCTCGGGAAAACCGGGTCGATTATGGGGCATGGCAGCGGCGATTATGCAATCGCGTTCAGTACCAACCGTTCCGGAGTTGAAGGGGTATCAGCCTCCCCCTGTTTACCGGATACCGAACTCGATCCGTTTTTCTTAGCGGCAGTAGAAACGGTTGAAGAGAGTGTCTATGACTCGCTGTTTACCAGTAAAACCGTCACCGGCAGGAATAATAAAACACTGCACCAAATCCCGGTTGATAAAGTAGTAAAAATCCTGAACCAGTATTTGCGGAGGTAGCGTAATGGGGAAATCCAAACAGTACCGAATCGGCATTCTCGGCGGTATGGGGCCTGAAGCCGGAGTATTATTACAGCAGTTGATTATCCAATATACCCCGGCAGAAAAGGACCAGGAGCATATCGAGGTGATAACGTATACCAACCCGCATATCCCGGACCGCACCAAGTCGCTTACTATGGATAGCGGTAAGTCGTATCAACAAGCGGTTATCGAATCCCTGCAGTTATTAGAAAAGACCGGAGTCGATATTCTGGTAATCGCCTGTAACACCGCCCATGCCCGGTTACCGGAAATAAAGAAATATATTAAAACACCGATACTAAATATAGTCGACTTGGCTAACCAGGAAATATCGAATACTCAAGGTCGGGTTGGTATTATTGCTACCGATGGAACAATCAATAGCAATTTGTTTGGTATACCCAGCCATCCGGAAAAAACCATTGTCCCAAACCGGGAGAATCAGACCATAGTCATGCAGGTTATTCTCGATATTAAAAAAGGAAGTAAAGATAAGAGTATTATCGACCGACTGGAAAAAATAGGGAAAGAATTGCTTCAAGAAGGCGGGATGAAACTTATCCTCGGTTGTACCGAATTATCGATTATGTATCCTGAACTCTATACCCGGCTGGGAAATATTTTTATCGACCCACTCCGGCTGGCAGCGCAAACTCTGGTTAACATGGCTCAGAGAAATTCAGCGATTTAATTAATCCGATTCCATATCATTTACCCGACCGAATCTATCACCTCCGATAAACCTGGAATATATTGATTCATTAATACCGATATAAACCGAATTGCAGTGATATCGAAATTAATGGTAAAATCTATCGGATAAGTTACTTACCCATATCAATCTACCGATGCGCCAGTAGCTCAGTTGGATAGAGCAACGGACTTCTAATCCGTAGGTCACAGGTTCGACTCCTGTCTGGCGCGCCATCCATAAATCATAATTCATACTAAATCAACGGTTAATCTTGCCAATTAAATCTACCATTTATCTTGACATCAAGATTAGGGTAGAGTATTATTTACTATATTATTGGTGGAACATAACAGGATAATTATGCGAATTCTAGTCCATATTACCACCATATTAAGCATCTGTTTCTGCTTATTACTCACCACCCCGGCATTATCCGGGATATTGAATTATTCTACCTATTTATGTAATCGCGATTATAATGAAGGGTATGGCATTGCCGTCGATGGCGGCGGGAATGCGTATATCACCGGATTCACTTCATCCGCCTATTTCCCAACCACTATCGGGTCGTTGGATACTATCTATAACGGAAGTAACGATGTTTTTATCAGTAAACTTAATTCGAGTGGAACCGCGCTAGTCTATTCCACCTATCTCGGTGGGAAATCCTATGATGAAGGTTGGAGTATCGCTATCGATGGTGCCGAGAATGCATATATCACCGGGAAAACTTATTCGGATGATTTCCCGGTTACCGAAACTGCGTTCGATACGACCATGAACGGCGGGTATGATAGTTTCGTCAGTAAACTAAACGCTGCCGGTAACGCGTTGATCTATTCGACCTATCTTGGAGGCAACGATTACGACTGGGGCCGAGGGATCGCGCTGGATAAAGCCGGGAATGCGTATATCACCGGATATACCTGCTCTTCTACTTTCCCGACCACAAATACCGCTATCGATAATACCTGGAATGGAAAATATGATGTTTTCGTCAGTAAACTGAATTCGAGCGGAACCGCATTACTCTATTCAACCTATCTGGGTGGATTGAACGATGACTGCGGCCGGAGCATCGCAGTCGATAGTTCCGGGAATGCATATATCACCGGATATACTTTCTCACCGAAATTCCCGGTTACCGCAAAATCATTGAATTCGAATTATAATGGCAATAACGATGCCTTTGTCTCCAAACTTAATCCGACCGGAACCAAACTGCTCTATTCGACCTATCTGGGCGGAATATCTTATGATGAAGGCTGGGGTATCGCGGTAGATAAATCCGGGAATGCGTATATTACCGGGAAAACAGCTTCTGCCGATTTCCCGATTGCCGGGAATGCTATCGATAGTACCTGGAATGGTGGCTATGATGTTTTTATCAGCAAACTGAATCCGGCCGGTAACGCGCTGGTATATTCAACGTTTCTTGGCGGCAGTAACGATGATTGGGGCCGGGCGATTGCTATCGATAAATCCGAAAATGTTTTTCTTACCGGATATACCTGGTCAATCGATTTCCCACTCACTGCCGGTGCAATCGATTCTACCCAGAATAAAGGGTATGATTTGTTTGTATCGAAACTGAGCGCTAATGGCAGTGTACTGATATATTCGACTTATTTTGGCGGTAAGAACGACGATTGCGGGTATGCGATTGCCATCGATAGTGCATCAAATGCATATATTACCGGGAAAACGGATTCGCCTGATTTCCCGGTTACTGCCGGTGCGGTGTGTTCAAAAGGGAACGGAGATAATGTAGTTTTTGTAAGTAAATTTGCGTTGGGGAATATCGCACCTCCAGCTACGGTTAATATCAATAGTTTCGGTGAATTTAATACCAATACCGATATCGTTAACTGGTATTTCGAACGATATGGCGATGGGACTGATTCCGGTACGATCACCTGGATACCGGAATATAATAAACAATCGGGAGTTATGCGCATGACCCAGCGGCCGGGAGATAAAGGTAAACTGACCCAGATATTTACCGTCCCAATTCCCGGATGGTATACGGCGAAAGCGAAAGTTGCTACCGATATCGCTGACGCTAATCGGCAGCAGAAAGTATACCTCTATTTCCAGGAGTATAGCCAGAACATGGTACTTGCTGCAGTCGCCAACCAGGTTATCTCTGCAGGAAGCGGGTCGCTATTAAGCATGGGATTATGGAAACAACTCCAGATATCGTTCTATACATCGAGTACTATCGTTGGGATACAGGTGGTCGGAATCAATAACAGTTCCAGCGGTACAATCGGCAGTTTATATATCGACGATATCCTGGTATACCCGGTCCCGGCAGATTTCGATAAACCGCTGGGCAAATTAACGATCCCGATTACCAATTCAGAGTTCGATTCCAATATTTCCGAATGGCTGGTACAAACCTATGCCGATGGGAATAATCCGGGGGTATGGAGTTGGCTCAATCAAGCTGCCGGCCGGAATGGGATTATCCAATGCAATCAAGCAGGCGGTGAAAAAGGGAAAGTGAGCCAGTTATTTAATTTACCGAACGCCGGGAAAAATACGATTACTAAAATCTGGGTGTTTAGCGATGCGAGAAGTAAAGAGTATGCCCAGAAAGTATATCTCTATCTCTATAGCTACGATAGTACTTACCGGAAGATTATCGAAAGCGGGAATGCGATTCTGCAAGGAGGACAATGGACTCCCGGAGAATGGCGGGAACTGAAACTCGGCTGTATCCCGTTTACTACCTATAACTCCGCCCAGTTTGTTAGTATAAATCCGGCTGGAAATCCATCAGCCTCGATTTATTTCGATGATATAACCGTTCTGCAAGAATAAATCTTCCGGTTAGTTCTCTCCGTTTTAGGTTTCAATGATTCGCTAACTTCGGCAAACCGCGTTAAAATAATACCACAGAGTTCACTGAGAACTGCTGAGTAATAATTACATTAATTTATATAGTATATTTTTTTCTCGGATTTTCTCTGAGCGCTCTGTGGTTAATTTTTTTTATATGATTCCGATAAACCAATCACCTCAATATATTAAGATTATTGAATCGATATCTCAGCCTGCATCGAAAATCGAAGAGTCGCATCGAATTGCGGTTAGCGGACTCTGGGGTTCAGGGAAATCATATCTGATTTCAGCTTTATATCAGAATATCAGCCGGCCGATACTGGTTATTACTCCTGATGAAGATGCGGCTGATACCATGACTACCGACCTCCAGTTCTTGTTGAATCGAGAGATACTCCAATTCCCGAGTTGGGAGATTCTGCCTTATGAAGATACCGACCCGCTAGTAGATTTGATCGCAGAACGGATGCTGGTCTTTGATGCATTAATAAATCCGAAATCCGAAATCCGAAATCCGAAATTATTGGTTGTCGTTACATCTATTAAAGAACTGGCGCAGAAAGTGGTGCCGCTCGATTATCTCAAGAAGAAACTACTCAACCTCGAATTCGGTGAATCCTATGAACTGGATGAGATATTAACTAACTTAGTTGATTTGGGATATGAACGTACCCCGATGATTGAAAAACGGGGCGAGTTTGCGGTACGCGGCGGTATCCTGGATATCTTTAATATCTCAAGTATCGACCCCATCCGATGCGAGTTTGAAGGGGATAGTATCATTTCATTACGCTATTTTGATTTGGTTACCCAGCGGTCGAAACCTGCACCGGAGAAACCGACTGAAACTGAATTAGAACAGGTGCAGATATATCCGGCGAAAGAGAATCTGCTGATTCAGCAGGCGATTGATGATTCGGTTCCGTTAGTCCCCCTACTCGACTATTTCCCGAAATCTACCTTGGTTATTTTTGATGAATTATTGCATATTAAACAAAACCTAACCCAGTTCGAGGAACTGGTGAACGAACGATACACTGCTGTTCATTCTTCTGATGAACAGCAGAAATCAGAAATCAGAAATCAGAAATCCGAATTAGCGGTTAATGACCGGCTAACAGCCTGCGATACTCCAGCACCGGAAACATTATTCGCTACCTTAGCTGAACTTGAACAGCATATTTCTCCACGGACTGAACTCTATCTATCATTAATTCCAGAACCTGAGGTTCCGATAGAAGGAGGGACGACCGCTGCGCTAGGAGGAGAGACGAAATTGGTTTCTTCCTCTCTTATCCCTCATCCTTCCTCCTTCAGGTTTTTCGAGTTTCCTACTCTATCTATGGAGAGCTACCGTGGGCAACTGGAATCGTTTATCGCCCAACTCCGGAAATGGCAAGGGGAAGAGTATACGGTATTCATCGTTTGCGATAACCAAGGCCAGCTAGAACGATTGGATGAACTCTTGAAGAGTAAGGAAATCGCAGCCGAAATAATAGAGAAGCCAGAAGTCAGAAGTTTACCCGACGAAGCTATAGCGCAGTCGGGTCAGAAGTCAGAAGTCAGAATAGAGGCATTTGATTTTCAATCCGCAATCCGCAATCCGCAATCAGAAATATACCTTGTTGTTGGTAATTTGCATACTGGTTTCGCTATCCCGGAAATAAAACTGGCGATGATTACCGACCGGGAGATATTCAGCCGGTATACAAGAATCCGGCATTTCCGGCGGTTCCATGATGGGGTACCCATCTCAACCTTCATCGAGTTGACTGAAGGGGATTATCTGGTCCATGAAGATTATGGTATCGGAAAATATCTAGGAATTAAGAAGATGAATGTCGATGGCCGGGAAGGCGATTTCCTGATCCTCGAATATGCTGACGGGGATAAACTGTATGTGCCGATCGAACAGATTAATCGGGTGCAGAAATATATCGCCGGTGAAGGCACGGTCCCGAAACTAAATTCGTTAGGCGATAAAGGTTGGGAACGAACTAAACAGCGGGCGAAAGAAGCCATCCAACTTATGGCGAAAGATTTGTTAGAGCTCTATGGTTCCCGGCAGGTACTCCCCGGTCATGCTTATTCTTCAGATACCATTTGGCAAAGGGAGTTTGAAGCGTCCTTCTTATTTGAAGAAACGCCAGACCAGCTTCGCGCGATTAATGAAGTTAAAGAGAGTATGGAACTCAGCAAACCGATGGACCGGCTCTTATGCGGTGATGTAGGCTATGGGAAAACCGAGGTCGCTATCCGGGCAGCGTTTAAAGCGGTAATGGATAAGAAACAGGTCGCGGTATTGGTTCCGACCACTATTCTTGCAGAACAGCATTATAATACCTTTTCCGAACGGTTAGCTGATTTCCCGATAGTAGTTGAGATGTTGAGCCGGTTCAAGAATCCGAAACAGCAGAAAGAGATTATCTCCCGGGTTCAGGAAGGGGCGGTAGATATCGTTATCGGCACCCACCGGCTGATTTCTAAAGATATTGCGTTTAAAGAGCTCGGACTGCTGATTATTGATGAAGAGCAGCGGTTCGGGGTTCGGCATAAAGAGCGATTGAAACAGCTGCGGAAAGAGATCGATGTACTCACTTTAACGGCGACTCCTATCCCGCGAACCCTTTATATGTCACTTTCCGGAATTAGAGATATCAGTATCATCAATACCCCGCCGGAAGACCGGCTGCCGATTATGACCTATGTCCACCGGTTCAGCGATACTGTTGTTCGGGAAGCCATATTACGAGAACTCAACCGGGGCGGCCAGGTATATTTCGTGCATAACCGGGTGCAGAGTATCGAAGAGATAACTAACCATATCCGGCAACTGGTTCCGCAGGCGAGGATAGCGATCGGCCATGGGCAATTACCGGAGAAAGAACTTGAACGGGTGATGCTGGCGTTTATCGCTAAACAATATGATATTCTGGTGAGTACCACCATTATCGAATCGGGGTTGGATATTCCGAACGTTAATACGATTATAATCAATCGGGCGGATGCGTTCGGGTTATCGCAGTTATATCAGCTTCGGGGTCGGGTCGGTCGCGACCGGCATCAGGCATATGCTTATCTCCTACTCCCGGAAAAGCATGGGGTAACCGATATTGCGGAAAAGCGGCTGCAAGCGATACAGGAATATACCGACCTAGGGTCGGGATTCAGAATCGCCATGCGAGACCTTGAAATTCGGGGTATGGGGAACCTGCTCGGTGCTCAGCAGTCGGGGCATCTGGAAGCGATCGGCTTTGATTTATATTGCAAACTGGTTGAAGAAACCATTAATTCTTTGCAAGGGAAACCGGTCCCGAAACGG
>JBHGBB010000167.1:0-8835 GCA_041946755.1 bacterium
GGCATTAAAGAAAGCCAATATCTATGAGCAAACCCTTATCGTATTCAGTTCCGACCACGGAATGTCGGCATTTGAGAATAAACAAGCTGCGATCGAACCGGCAGAAGCTTTAAAACAAGCCGGATTTAAAGTCGCTACGAGTCAAAAAGAAATAAAAGATGATACACAGCTGGTGGTTTTAGCTTCCGGGTCCCGATTCATCTATCTACGAAAAGACTTATCGCCGAAACAGTTAACCCTGTTTAAAACTACGTTAAATAATATTACCGGAGCTGAACTTTGGGATACTGCAAAGTTGCGGAATGAATATCATGCGGGTCCGCATTCCGGTGATTATGCCATGGTTCCGAAACCGGGATATGCTATGTCAGATGCGAATAATAAAGGTGGATTACATGGTCGGCCATCTGAAAAGAACACCATAATGATTCTCCGTGGCCCGGGAATTAAAAAAGATACGATTATTCCTCATGCGGAAAATGTTGATATTGTTCCGACAATCGAATATTTCCTGAATGTTTCATCAGCGAAAACGGTTGATGGTAAAGTGATAAAAGAGGCGTTTACAAAAAATATTAGTAACTAGGTATTATCGTTATTTCCCAATCATTATTGTTATATCAATAATGAATTGATTGAATTTTTTTACTATTAAACAATTCGATAAAATACACATTAAAGTGATTTTAATATAAAAAAGGAGTTATATTTCTATGTATATCGGTACGTTGTATCATGGCAATATTCAAATGGATCGGTTACCGCCGGGGAATGAGCCGTTGATTGTGAAAGGATACGAAACGACCCTGGATATCTATGAGAATCATCATAAGAATATCCCGGTTAATTTCAATATTACCGGCCCGACGATCGAATATATGCGGGATCATTTCCCTAAAGTTATTGCACGGTTGCGTCGCGGATTTCAGGAAGGGAAATATGAAATCAATGGTACCCTCTATCCGAATGCAATTCCACAATTGATTAGTTATGAAGGGATTCGACAGCATATCAAGAAACATGAGGAATTGGTTGAAGAATGTTTCGGTATTAAAACGAAAGGATTCTTCCCACCGGAGTTTGTTTGGGACCCGTCGTTGGTACCGATTCTAAAAGAGTTTGGATTGGATTGGTTCCTGTTTGAAGAGCGGTTATATCAATGGGGGAAGGCCAAGAAACTGAATTTCGGGGTGCTCGGAACGTACGGCAACTTTACTATGGAGATATATCCGGAGGTAGATGCAATCCAGTTACCCTCAATAACCTGGATGGAAAGAACTCATCCGATTGAAGTTATTGGAGTAGATAGTAATATTATCGGCTTATCGTCACAGCGCGAGTTTTCCCGGATGGGCGTTATTTTCTCCTATCTCTCAGATAAACGAACCCTGGCTGATGTTGAAGCCGGATTCCGTCAAATCGAAAAGGAAACCGATAAGAACGCGTTTGTTTGGGTATATTGCGGTGATTTTGAATATATGGGATATACCAATCCTTATGGGTATCCGGCAGCAGGTTTCGCTAATGCTGCGCATCGATTCAGCACCATCTACGATTTATTGGAAAAGAAGTTTGATGTCGAATTTATTACGGTGGATAACTATCTGAAAAAAGTTAAGCCATATTTTAAAGTATTTATGAAAAACGGTTCTGGTACCGAAAGGGATTCCGGGCTCCGGATTTGGACTGAGGATCCCGGGGCTGCTCGATTGAATTATTTATCTGACAGATTACGGGAAAAGCTTTATATTTTAACGATTATTAAACGATTATCCAAACGATTAGGAGTAGATACGGAAACCATGCAAGAAGCATTAGGTGCAGAGAAATCCGCTTGGGATGCCTTATTGATTTCCGAAAATGGTGATACTCGCGGTTGGAATCCTACTCCGGAACGGCGGCTATTCGGGTATGAAAAACTAGCAGAAGCTGACCGGTATGCAGAGAAAGCGATTAATCTATTGCTTCCCCCTGAAGAAAGTGAAGCAAAAACTAAAGGGAAAAAGATTACCAAGAAGGCGAAGCGATAACTTATTACATTGGTATCAGTAACGGAGTATAACCCGAATTGGTCCGACCAATTCGGGTACCATCCCAGAGATAAGGAATAGCTGGAAAACCAGCTAACCTTAAAATAATCAATAATATAGGTTGATGCTATGGGTATATATTCAAAAAAGACAAGCTTAATATGGTTAAGTTGTCTATTTTTGATTGGGTTTGGCTTGAGTTTCGTTTCCTCAGGTATGGCTTCAAACCGGGTATTGAATAATGGTTTTGAATCATTATGGGGTAGTGGAAATGTCCTTGCCCGCCACTGGACTCGGTCAAATACCAGCTATTGTTATGCAACCAGCAGTGATTCTCATAGCGGTACTGCATCGATCTATATCACAAATACGGATATCAGTCAGGTAAATTACTGGACTTCAGAGAAATTAGCGGTTACTCCAAATGCTACATATTCTTGTCAAGTTTGGGCTAAATGGGCAGGTATTTCTTCCGGAAGTATAAGAGTTCGATTCCGAAGCTATGACGTTAATGGCAGCGGGAACTATGTTGGTGAGTTAACTTTAAGTACTACTGGGAATTCCAGCGGTGCTTGGGTGCAACTAACCGGGAACTATACCATACCTTCAACCGGTAAATGTTTGGATATATATTTAGCGCTAGAGAATGCCAATAGCAGCGCTTGGATATATTTCGATGATGTTTCAGTCGTAAACCTGACACCGGGAACGCCACCGGATAACCTGATCATCAATTCTGATTTTGAAGGAATCGATGGAACCTACCCTGCTTTCTGGCGGAGAAATACCGGAACCACTAATGCTGGGTCAACTACCGGAATATATCGTTCAGCAACTACTAGTCTATATATCAAACAAAATAGCGGTGATAATTTTACCCGAGAATGGTATATCTCTGAGGAAAGTAGTAATGGATATATTGCCATCGATTCTACCAAGAACTACCGGTTTGGCGGCTGGCTCCAATGGGATAAAGTTACAGTAGAGAATATCGGGTTCCGGGTAGAATGGATGGATTATAGCGATAATACGATTAATATCTCTGCTATTGCAACTAATGGAGTTAGTACCAGCCAATGGATGAATCTGGATAGTGGCGTAATTTCACCGCCAAGTGGAGCGGTTGCTGCCCGGGTACGTTTATTCAATACTGATACTGTTTCAGTAAATGCCACCGTCTGGTTTGATGATGTCTATTTTGAAGAAACCAACCAGCCCCAGAGTTCGTTTTCGACAAGAGTCTTAACTTATAATATCGAAGGGAGCTCCCAATCTAATACTTATTGTTTACAAACTATAGCAAATATTATTGCTGCCGAGAATCCTGATATCGTAAGTTTAAATGAGGTATATCGATATACCTTAGGCAATAAACAAGACCAGATTATTGTCGGATATCTGGGGTCACAATGGACAACGGTATTCAGTACCAACGATTCCGGAATCGGGTATACTTTTGGTAACGCTATTCTCAGCCGATATCCGATAGTTGCATCAGTAAATCATTTAATTCAGCCGCAACTCGGTTTCGAACAGCGGGGTTGTCTGGAAGCGCATATCAATGTTAATGGAACAATGGTTACCGCTTTTTCTACGCATTGGGCGAGTGATACCGAGGTAGAACGGCAGTTAAGTGCCGATTCCTGTTTGGTTTGGCTGAGTCAGGTACCAGAACCCAAACTACTTATGGGCGATTTTAATGCCCGGAGTTATAGTAATCCATTGCGGAGAATGCAAACACAGTATATCGATAGCATTGGAGTAAGTGCTTTCGGTCAAATTAACACCGTGAGTAATCCCAATCCGACAGTTCGAATCGACCATATTCTGCTTCCGGAAAATACCACGATTAAAGAAGCACATGTGGTAAATTATGGCGATGCGACTGTAGCTTCAGACCATCGGCCAATTACTACGCTATTCATCGGTGGAGGATATCTAAAACCGGAGATTCCAACACCAAATAGAATTTATAATTCCGGTTTTGAATATGTTAATCTTGATACTATCTTGCAATGGTTCCCTACTAATACGGTATTGTGCAGAGTTACTACCGATTCATATACCGGTACTTATTCGGTATTATGCAAAAGTACGGCGGATATGCAATCCAATAAATGGCAAAGTAATTTTATTAGTGTTACCCCAGGGAAAACCTATACCTGCTCTGTTTGGGCAAAATGGGCAGGTATAACGGTTGGCAATATGCAGGTAGATTTTAAATGTTATACAGATAACAGTTCAGCCTATTATAGCGATAATGCTATCGGAAGCATTACTATCCAGACCACTGGGAGTTCCGGAGGGTGGATACAATTAACCGGGACTTACTTGGTTCCAACAACCGGTTCAGCCATGCGAGTGATTTTATCTTTAAATAGCGCTACTCCGGGAGCTATAGGTATTTATGATGATGTTTCGGTTATAAGCCAACAGGATATCCCGGAAAACCTGATTATCAATAATGGATTCGAAGGAAAAGACGATGGGAATCTCGGCTATGGCGGATATTGGCGGCGAAGTACCGGTAGCGGTAATGGGCGGCAGGATTATACTTATTATGTTTCACCGACAACCAGTTATTGGATAATGAATCCTCCGGGAACGAATTTATATCGGCGTGCATATCAGGCATATGCTGAGGTTACCAGTGTTGGCAGTCCGATTATTATTCCGATTACTATCGATACGACCAAGAATTATCGGTTCGGTGCGAAACTACGTACCTATTGCGCTGCTAGTAGCGGGGGATATGCGCAAGCCGGTATCCAGCTCTATTGGTATGATCAAACGAATCGACAGATTAGTATTACCACCACATATCTTAGTATCAGTAACAATTCGGCATTATCCGCTTGGGTAGATTTAACCGGAACGATTGGAAAACAGAATATACCATCCGGATCGGCATATACCCATTTCAATATCTATTTATATTCAACCTTATCATTTGCAACTGCCTGGTTTGATGAGGTCTATTTTATGGAAGATGATTATACCCCGGTAGAATTATCTCGGTTTGAACTGAATATCAGTGAAGTGAACCAAGAAAACTTTGTCGATGAAAATGATAATAACCGAATGAATTTATCAAATGGATAAATTCCTATTTTTATGTGAAGGAGGTGAAATAAAGTATATGAAAACTGAAAAAGGATTTACATTAATTGAATTGCTTATCGTCGTTGCGATTATTGCTATTTTAGCCGCAATTGCGATTCCGAACTTTTTGGCGGCGCAAGTTCGGTCCAAGGTATCTCGTGGAAAAGCGGAAATGCAGACTTTAGCTACCGCGATAGAATCGTATTATGTTGATAATAATGATTATCCGTTGATGGAACTCATTTATCCTGAGGGGGGATATATCGACGTATGGCATGTTAATCCCACGGTTGGTCCATCATCGTCATTAAATCCGGAACAATTTATGTCACAGCGACTTAATATAACGACGCCTATCGCCTATATTACCAAAGAGCCGGAAGATCCATTTTATACGATTCCTACATATGTCACAACGAATGCTTCAGCAAAACGATATTGTTATAGCAGTGCGAAAGCTTATTGGTTGAATACTGGAGGACATCCAGCAACACCTCCGGATTGGCATCGACCGATTTTCGGTGAATGGCGGATTTGGGGGAGTGGCCCTGACCGGGATAGAAGAGATATTATGATAACCGGCGTTCCATTAGATAATGCGATGACCTATGATCCGACGAATGGGACTATGAGTAACGGAGATATTCTCCGTTGCCCGCGATCTACAGACGGAGCGCGACCATTTTCCGAATTCGAATCAGCCTACGAAAATTGGAGTGTCCGTTAATCTTGTTAATAATGTATTTCAAACGGCGGATGATAAAGTCATCCGCCATTTTTTCTTTTGTAAATATTCTTATGGTTTGATATAGTAACTGGTATTAAATTCAGTAAATCTACCATTGGTTATTAGTAAAGGTTATCCTATGAAAAAAAGCGGCTTTTTAATTTTAGCTATTCTGGGAATAATAGGATTATTAGGATTATATGGTTGTACTCAAAAAGGACCTTCGACCGGAGAGAAAGGCCAAACGATTTTAACTATTACCACTTGGGATAATAGTTCTACGCAGATATATCGGGTGCCGTTTGTTAAAGAATTTGAACGGTTACACCCGAATATCAAGATAAAGTTTCTAGATATTCCCGCAGTCCAATATTATGCGAAGCTACAAACTATGATTGCCGGTGGAACTCCACCTGATGCCGCATATCTCGCCTATGACCAAATCCCGATTTTCGCTACCAAAAAAGCGATCCAGCCGCTAGAACCGTATCTAGCCAAATCGAAAGAATTCGATTTTTCCGGGTATTATCCCCGGGTAGTAGATATGCTCAAATACCAGAATAATATCTATGCGGTTTCCCGGGATTTTACGGTTTTTGCGCTCTATTATAATAAAGATATGTTTGATAAAGCCGGATTGAGTTATCCGGATGAGACTTGGGATTGGAATAAATTCTTGGATGCAGCGAAAAAGTTAACCAAGGATACCAATGGCGACGGCAAAATCGATCAATATGGCTTTTCACCAGAACCATGGCTGGATTCGTTTATCTATTGGATGTGGGAGAATGGTGGTGAAATAATTAGTGAAGATTTGAAGACCAGTATTATCGATAAACCGGAAGCGGTAGAAGCGCTTCAGTTTGTTACCGATATGCGAACGAAATATAAAGTCGCCCCATCGGTAATTGTAACTCAGCAACCGGGACAAGGGAGTATCGAATTGATGACTTCCGGTAAGCTGGGGATGTATGTTAATGGCAGTTGGATGATTAGCGAACTTCGGAAAAAATCGAAGTTTAGATGGGATGTTGCTCCGGTACCGAAAGGACCAAAAGGCAGGGCAACGGTATTGTTTACCGTCGGCATGGTTATGCCAACCGGATCGAAGCATCAGGAAGAAGCCTGGGAATTCCTAAAATATCTTGGTGGTACTGCAGGTCAGGCTTTTTTTGGGAATACCAAGGTTGCTAGTGGTATTCCCGCAATAAAAACCATTGCAGAATCAACGGTTTTCAAAGACCCGACATTACCACCGGAACATATCGATGTATTGCTGCAAGCGGCATCGGATTATGCCCGGCCTTTAAGGTTGGTCCCGCAAATGAGTGAAATATATGAGATATTAACTCCGGCTACCGACCGATTATGGGTAGGTAAAATAACCGCAAAACAGATGGCTACCGAGGTAAAACCCCAACTCGATAAGATTCTTGCTAAACCAGTTACCGAATAAATACAACTTGAGGGCAAGGCATGCCTTGCCCCAACTTCCATCCTTGCACAAACCCGGCATTTTGGTCTTTAATATTACCTTAAAGATTACAGGAATTATAGCCAAAATGAATTTCTGTAATCTATTTTTTTAAGGTTAGGAAGCGTAACGATAGTGGATTTTGAACTTATTAAAGAATTGATAATAGTATTACCAATCCTATTTTTCTCTGTTATTCTGCATGAATGCGGGCATGGGATAGTTGCCTATAAATGCGGTGACCCAACCGCGAAAATGCTCGGTAGGATAACCTTAAATCCAATCCCGCATATCGATTTATTTGGTACCATTATCGTCCCGTTGGTGACCACATTATTTGGCAATGCACCTTTCGGTTGGGCGAAACCCGTGCCGGTAAACTTCTATAATCTTCGGCATCCAAGACGAGATATGATTCTCGTAACGTTAGGCGGAGTTGGAGCTAACATATTACTGGCAATTATCGGTATTATCATATTATTAATGATCGTTCATCTACCCATTCAATTTAATCATAATTTTATTTCGGTAGTAGTGAACCTGTTCGTGTTTCTTATTCAGATTAATGTTATTTTAGCGGTATTCAATTTGATACCTATTCCTCCACTTGATGGTTCCCGAATTGTACTTGCGATATTGCCTTCTCCCTACGCAGAACAATATGCGAAACTGGAGACATTTGGTATAATCATTGTATTTGCGTTAGCTTATCTGGGTGCTTTTAGCGGGATTTTTGCGCTGGTACATAAATTGTTGGTAATAATGTTTGCTGTTTTATTCAGCGGGTAATTTAAGATTAATAGTTTAGAAAGGAACATAGCCATGGCAGAAAAAAAGCGTATTTTAAGTGGGATGCGACCGACCGGTAAACTGCATCTGGGACATTATTGCGGTGCATTACAGAACTGGGTACGGTTACAAAAAGAATATCAGTGTTTCTATATGATTGCCGATTGGCATGCGTTAACCACCGATTATGAACGGATCGGCCCGATTCAGGAGTATACCATCGATATGGTTACCGATATGGTTGCTGCGGGAATCGATCCGGATAAGAGCACGCTTTTTGTCCAATCGGCAGTTAAAGAGCATGCAGAATTAGCATTATTATTAGGGATGTTAACCCCATTATCCTGGTTAGAACGAGTCCCGACCTATAAAGAGCAGATGCAGCAATTAACCGGCCGGGATTTATCGACCTTTGGATTCCTGGGATATCCATTACTCCAGGCAGCAGATATTATGATTTATAAAGCGCATGCGGTTCCGGTCGGAGTCGATCAGCAGCCGCATGTCGAATTAACCCGGGAAATTGCCCGGCGGTTTAATTTCTTTTATGGCGATATCTTCCCGGAACCGGAATGTCTATTGGCAGAAGAATCGAAAATTTTGGGATTAGACAATCGGAAAATGAGTAAAAGTTATGATAACGCCATCTTTTTATCCGATACCCCGGATATTATTCGGAAAAAGGTAAGTACGATGATTACTGACCCAGCGCG
>JBHGBB010000168.1:0-8733 GCA_041946755.1 bacterium
TATGGCTATTTCATTGGGCTTGCGAAATTCTTTTTTGCCGGGATTCCAAAAGCTACCGTTATCTCACCGGCGACTATGATTAAAGACCGGATGCCGGAACTGAAAGTACAGTTAACCGATGGATTAGGCGGGAAAGATATTATTAAAAGTAGTATCTTTTTCAAACTTGATAATGAACGAATTATTCCTACTTACGACGCGAAAAACGCCATTGCTACCGCGAAACCATTAGCTCCACTGGCAAACAATTATCATACGTTCCAACCGGAATATATGAATATCCATAAAATTAATGTATATCCGGTAAAATATGTCTTCCAGATTGCACCGTTAGTAAAGGAACTGTTTGTTAAGGTTGTTCCCTGGGAAATCCCGGCTGATGGCAATTCGATTTCCGCTATCTTAATTACCGCAAAAGATGAACATGGTGATCCGGTAGCGGATGGAACCATAATTAATTTATCCGCTGATAATGGAACGCTGCTCTATACCGCGGCGAGTACGATTAACGGCCAAGCGATTGGATATATCCAGTCAACGACAACGACTGCGAATGTTATTATTTCAGCGAATGCTGATGGAGTTACTGCGGTTTCTAGTTTGCAGTTCGAAATGACTAAATGGGGCTTAATCACCGGGTATGTTACCGATTCTAGGAGAGGATTACCGATCGAAAATGCTAAGGTTGAAATCACTTCTCTGGTCGACCATCCTGAAACAACCACCTATCGCGATGGCCGGTTTATCCTGGATAACGTTGATGCTGGAGAACAAACGATTCTGGTTAGCGCGGATCGATATCAACCGATAAAAATGGTTATATCCATTGAGTCAAACAAAACCAAACAGATTAATTTCACCCTGAATCGATAACCGTAAAACCTATTCACCACAGAGGACACTGAGAAATGCTGAGTATTACCGCTTTTTTGCCGGTATTATTATTCTATCTTTTGTTTATTCTCAGATTTTCTCTGCGTTCTCTGTTTTTATTTTTATTCTGCTTCGAATCGGGATAATTCTACCGGCACATAGGTTAAGTTGAAGTATTGGATTAATCCAACCGCTAATGCTTTTCCGACATCTATATAATTCTGGTCGGTAACATATTCGGTAGTACTGCCGGTCCGGAAATAATAATGTCCTTCATGGGTCATTGCCATCACCGCTTCTCTCCAGTTATTCCAGAAATACGATTCGATAAATAACGTTGCATTCAGCTGGCTGGTCTGCGGATCGGCATTATTAAATAGCGGAGTAGCGGAATCAACGCTATTTATATAATTTTGTTCAATATCCTGAAATGTTGAGCTGACACTCTGATAAAGATGTTTCCAAAAGAACGAATCCGTATATTGGCTTACTGTAGAATGTAGATTTAAGGCTACCTGAATCGGATTTGCACCGGCCATAAACGGATCGATTTGCGCTTTCATATTTGCTACTTCCGGAATTCGACTCGGATTGTTCCATTGGCGTTCCGGGTCGATCCCCTGCGAATCCCATCGGGTATGACCCAGATATACCCCGTCACAATTTTCTAAGGGCACAATATTGAAAATGCAATTTTTGCGTAAGGTTTGCCCAGTAGTAGAATTTTCTAATATCTGCTCTAAAAAACCTAGCATGCAATAGGTACCGGTAGCTTCACCAGCATGCGCCCGAGAATGTACCCAAACCCGATGTTTCCCGGTATTAGAAAATGTTGTATCGGTTACCGTTACCATAATCATCGTTCTTCCTTGAGTGCTCTGTCCAATGGTGGTTATCGTTCCAAAAGTACTTGCATTTACCAAACTCGATATTTTGCTGAATGTTTCACTATATCCCAAGGGATAGAAGAACGCAACTTCAGCGAAATTGGTGCTGGCACCGAACGTGAGAAAGAGCCGGGTTAAGGTAGGCGCTTCAGTAGCAGTCATTCTTCTCCAAGTAACGCTATCGAAACTTATTACCGGTCTTGGATTTTCGCTATGGTTGATGTTTAAGGTTATGGTTCTCCCAGCAACCCCGGTCATTCTGAATCGAAACCAATAACTCGCAGTTCCTAATTCGCCGGAATCGACTGCCAACGTGCAGGTGAAAGTATTCACCCCGGTTGAGGTGATATCTAAAATACTGCCATTGTCATAATTCGAATTAAAGGTAATTCCGCTTAACGATTTTGAGATTTTCTGCGCTCCCGGAGCAAATGGTTTCTCGATATACGATGGTATATATACTTCCTTTTTTAATAACTGGTCTTCATAATCATCGGCAGCGGCTAGAGAATAAAAGATAAAAAACATACCGATAATTAGCAGCGTATATCGTGTAATAGATTTGCTGTACATTGGGATAAAAACTCCTTTGATTTTTAAATTATATCATATATCGCCTGGGTGCTATCGGAGCACCTCTCTCGACGGCATGCTGATTGAAATATTATTTTTCTAACCCATTATTGGCAATAACCTGTTTATAAAATAAGGCACTATCTTTAATAATCCGTTTCTGGGTCGGATAATCGGTATAAACAATTCCAAACCGTTTGCTGGTACCATAAGCCCATTCGAAATTATCTACTAAAGTCCAGATGAAATATCCACGTAAAACAACTCCAGCTTGAATCGCTTTATATGTCTGCTTAATATGTGTGGCGAGATACTCAATCCGTTTCTTATCGTTTATTTTCCCCTCAACAACCTTGTCTTGAAATGCAGCGCCATTTTCGGTGATATAGATAGGTATCGGATATTCCTTTTGTAACCGCATTAACAGCTCATATAATCCGGTAGGATAAATTTCCCAATCCATTTCGGTACGCTCACCTATCCCCGGCAGATTTTTTGCCCCTAGAAAAGGATCGTGTGGGTCAGCGGCAATAACTCCACGTGTATAATAGTTTATCCCGAGAAAATCGATCGGCGAATTGATAATCTGCATATCTTCCGGATTAATTGGGAAGGTCCATCCTTTTTGAGTATACCAATCCCAGATATCAGCCGGATATTGCCCTTTAAACACCGGGCATAAAAACCAGCGATTTAAAAATCCATCATATCGTTTCGCAGCCGATTTATCTTCTGCTTTTTCTGTTGCCGGATGGAACGGACCGAGGTTTAAGGTTATTCCAATTTGGCCTGAAAGACCGCTTCCGCGATACGCGCGTACCGCTAAACCATGTCCTAATAATAAATTATGCGCTGCGATAACCGCGCCTTTCGCATCCTTTTTCCCGGGAGCATGAATGCCCATACCATATCCGATAAATGAACTTACCCAAGGTTCGTTTAAAGTAATCCATAACTTTACCCGATTACCCAGTTTCCTGAACATGACTGCAGTATAATCCGCATAATATTGCGCAGTATCCGGATTCAACCAACCGCCACGGTCTTCTAACGCTTGTGGTAAATCCCAATGATAGAGGGTTACCATCGGCTGAATATGTTTCGCTAATAAGACATCTACCAATCGATCATAAAACGCCAGCCCTTTTGTATTCGGTACCGTTCCTTTACCTTCAGGAAAAATTCGCGACCAGGCGACCGAAAATCGGTATGCATTTAACCCCAGCATCGCCATTAAGTTTACGTCTTCTTCCCAGCGATGATAATGGTCGCAGGCGATATCCCCGTTTTGGAACTGATATATCGCGCCGGGAGTATGCGAGAACCGGTCCCAAATCGATTCCCCTTTCCCCTCCTCGTTATACGCCCCTTCTATCTGATACGCCGCAGTAGCGGTACCCCATAAGAACCCTTGTGGAAAAGATAGTTTGCCCATATTCTTCTCCTTCCAGTTTATTTCCTTAAACTATTCACTCGTTTGTAAAATTCCTGTTCTAATGCCGGAACAATCTTATCCTGTTTAACCGCAGCAATAAATTCTGCAAGTTGGTCTACTAAAAGTTGTTGTAATTTATGTCCTTTTTCCGCAGAAGCGAGCCTGGCATCACCGCAATAATGCTCCGGATAACTCGCATACCAAGTTATTCCCATAAATGAACCAGGTATATGTTTAACTCGATTTAAGGTCTTGCTCGGTTGTTTGGGAATATTCTTTTTGTTGACCAACTCCGGATAATTCGCCATTAAGACACTGGTTTCGCATTCACAAGCATGCCCATGCAATTCGGTCTGTAGCAGTGCCTTCCATTTCTTCTGTCGGGCAGCATTTAGCCATTCGGTTTGCACATACAGGCTATATGGCTTCTCTTCCCATAAAGCCGACTGCGCTAAAAATTTCAGAAAAAAATCATTGCCGCCGTGGCCGTTTTGAACAATGATTTTCTTAAAACCGTTTCTACCGATTTCGTCGAATACCGATTGAATCAGGTCAATCAACAATGTCGGTTTCAGTGTGACGGCGCCGGGGAAACACCGGGCTTCATATATCTGCCCGAAATAGAACGGCGGGAAAACAATTGCTGCTTCTTTTTCTGCAGCTAAACAGGCTAACCGATGCGCGTTCAGATAATCGGTTCCTAACGGCAGATGCTCGCTATGTTTTTCTAGCACCCCCATCGCTATAATACAAACTCCATTCTTTTTTGCGGCTACCCCTAATTCTTTCGAAGTCATACATTCCCATTGCATAGGTTAATTCTCCCTTTAAAAAAGTAAAAAGTAAGAGGATAGAGGATAGAGGAAGCCTATTGTTTCCTCTATCCTCTTACTCTATCTCTTAACTATTTTTGGCTGCGGTTGATATTGTATTACAACGGTTTCTTTGGGTTTAACAAATATATTTTGCTCAAACTTATTTGGTGGAGAGATAACTTTGAGGTTATGTTCTCCCTGTAGAATATGATATATAGCTTTAGGTTTAAGAAATCCATCCAAGATTATGGTAGTTCCTATCGGTACGTTCTGAATCAGAATTGTTCCTTCACCTCGATATCCCAGTCGAGCGCGCGGAATGATCATCGATGCGCTTACTATCATAGATACGATAATCAGGCATACTGCTATCCGATCGGCATATCTGTATCTTGATAGTAGATATCCGACTAATAGCGTGCTCGGGAGTCCGAAAATAGCGAACACACCCCAGATGTAGAGGTTCCGTTGCGGGTAATGCCCGAAATCTAAAATAAACAATCCGAGAGTAGCAACAAATAGAATCAAAATAACCGGATTCAACCAATCTCTCTTTTTTATACTAAACAGTAACACGATTAATGCCGGAATGGTTATCACTGCTATCCGATATTGGAATTGAGCGAACTCTTTGAGATGCGACCAGCTGAATAACCAATACGGTTCAGTATGATCTGGTCGAGGTGTAAATGTTACCCACTGGATATTTTCAAACAAATCTCCTTCGCCAATCCCAAACCGGCTGATCGCAAGCCAAAATAAGGCTAATGGTAACAATCCAAATAGCCAATAATAGATGTCTTTTACCTTATGCCCGCGAAAATACCAGGCAATGGGAATTACTGGGAAGAAAAATCCTACTTCCAGATGACACATCGCGGCTATAGTATAAAAGAACGCGGGATATCGTGCATCAACTCTACCTTCCAGATATTCAAACAGGAAATAGAAAAAAACCGTTGCCGCAGCAACAACCTGGGCATAGGTTTCGATAAACCCAAAAAATAATCCGGTCATCCCAGTAGTCATAACTAATAAAAATGGAACCCAACCTTTTTCCCATCGCTGGCAGATGCGATAGAGAAAAAACACGAAAATTATTCCAGATAAACAGCTAACCAAGTTGATCGTTAATCTACCGTCCCAATGTCCAAGATAATTACTGATTTTATACGTTAATTGCATCATAAAAAACGAAAGTAATCGCCGTTTCCTGAACCAGACTCCGCTTTCGATTTCACGAACCCAAAGATCGCTACTTCCACCGTCAAATATTGCAGATCGAAAGAACCAGCATAAACAGAAGAAGCCTAACGAGATAAGGTATGGGGTAAGTTTTTTAGTTTTTATTGTTTCCCAAAGATTCATAATCGAATTGGTAGAGTTTATATTCACCGGAATGATATATTTCTTTTAAATATCCAGTATCAATTAATTCCGTTATCCCTAGCTCTTTGACGATCGGATGATTCCGTTCGTTCGGTATAAACAGATAATATTCAATACCCATTTGTTTTAATTTCGCTAATTTCTCTTTGACATTAGTAATTTTATAGAGTGGTTGAATATCCCAGTCGTCTAAATGAATTATTTGAATATCATCGTTATACATCTGATATCGATTATCGTGGGTTAATAATTTGGTATTATGCAGATGCCCGTTTATCCATTCCCATATCGGAACCGCATCGCCATAAACCAGTTCCATAAACTGCATTTTTTCCATCCCCGGATAGCGAAATGCGATAAGATTTGGATTAGCAACTTTATGCCCCATAATACTCATGGCTAATCCTGGAACCAAACCGACAACAACGACTAACCCTAATAAGATCCCTTTTATCCAATCCCATGCCTTTTTTGGTAAGGGTAGAAAGTTGTCTGCACCTACGATTGATGATATAAAATATCCCGATAAAACTGCCATTGCCGGAATAATAAATACAATCTGATATAAATAGAGGGATGAGATCACTAAATGATAGAAGAAACCTAATATAAGAAGGATTAAAACCAAATAGCCGAACTTGATATTAATCTTTCTTTCTTCGGATTGCTGTTTTTCAAAACTATGATATATTAATACCGCTATTCCCGGCAGAGTTAATCCAAGTAATGCCGGCGCAAACCGCCAGTCGTATAAAAAGAATTGGGGTGCGTTGAGAATTCTCTCTAATACCGTTGAACCGGGAACGCCAACTCCGTTTGCGGTCCATTCTTTATAGCAGGAAGCGAGTACTTCCGGATTAATATGTTTCCCACCGAAAATCTGCGGAAAAAAGGCATAAACCGGGTTACCGGTTACCAGCCAATTTCTGATATACCATGGAATAGCTAAGAGTAAAGAGATAGAGTAAAGAGGAAGCACGACTCGTAAGCGTTCTTTGTTGAATATAACCAATAATGCTAGCAGTAGGAAAAATATCCAGCCGAGATAATTGATTTGGGTCTGAAATGCGGTAATCAAGCCGGTTAGCCATAGGTATCCAAGATGTTTCGTTTTTAAATATAAATATGCAGTATAGAGAAATCCGGCAGTAAACAGCATCACCATTGAGTAATCTGAAGCGTAAGTAAAATAAGCGATTCCGATGGGTACGCTGCGAAATACTAATGTGCTAGAAATAGCAATTAGTTTCGCACCTCTTTTATTTTCAGAAATAAATGTTTTTGTTAAATAATAGATAAGGATGGTTGCGAGTAGTCCGGCAAAGGGGCTCAAGAACTGACCGAAAATATCTGAATATCCGCCAAATAAGATTGATAAGGTTCCTTCGATAAGGGTGAATAGATGGGGATAATTTGCGCCTAGCCCTAAACCGACCTGTCCGCAAACAAGAATCGGAAATCCATGTTGCTGATAGATCATTTTTCCATAATGGAGATAATAAATTAAAGAATCCCAATAAGTCTCGGGATACCCCAATGCATGATAGAAGGTAAGAAAGGTAATTAAACTGATTATTATTAAACAGGTCCAGTAAAATAGCTTTTCCCATTTACTAATGGTCGTAATAACATTTTCTTTTATATATATTTTTTCAGTTTTGTTTTTTGCTTTTTTTAATATTATTATTCCTATTGTTCCAATACTTAAGAAGGTTATTATAATAATAATCCTATAAAGTAAAAAGAAAATAGCTATTATTTCTAAAATAGAAGTAATAATACCAACGCCAATTATAAATGCAAGGGCTATTATAATAAATTTTTTATTAGATTTAACTAGTTTAGCGAGCGGTATTCCTATTACAATATATATTCCAACGCCGAATATTATAAGAATAATATTCCGCCAGTCAATATTATGAAAATAAGGATAATAATCACCAGAAATAATAATTGAAATAGTTCGATAGAATATAGTTAATAATACTCTATTTAAATATATAAAATAAGTTGTTATTAATAGACTAAAAGTTAAAAGTATACCTTTTAATATATTTTTATACATACTTTTTAAAATATCATAGATAAGTAATAAAGTCTATCTTTTCTATTGAAAAAAGTAGATTTAATTAATAAAAACCAACCTGTGGATAACTATGTGGATATGTGGATAAATAACCAATTTACTCTAAAATCATGCGCCCTAGTGTTAATCAATATTTAACGGATTTTAGGGGTTTGGTATGATTTTTAATATATTATATAACTCAAAATAATATAATATTTTATCTAACTTATCCACATCTATCTTGTGGATATAGTTGTTAATAAGTTAATAATTATATTAAAAATTATATACTGTTAATACAATAGGATATAATATTTATGTTTTATAGAGGTAATCCACAGTGAAAATAGTAATATTTTATAAATAAAACTTGACCTATCCACAAATTAACAGGTATATTTATTATAAATATTATTTAATAGATATATAGAGAATTTAATTATTAGAGGAGATATTATTATGAGTGATAGAATCGAGTGGACGGTTCGGGAAGATTTTATGAAGGCGGTAAGGACCAGTCCGCAAGAGACCATGACCGACGAGGCAAGAAAAGCGATCCGGTAGCTTGAGGTCACGTCGAAAATAAAACCGGCAAAGAAAGCCCCCACCGCCCCGCCGATCAGCCAGGACCCGTTCACGAATCCGACGATCACGCCAAGGGCTCGCAAGCCGAACTGCTCGGCGACCAGCGGG
>JBHGBB010000169.1:0-8587 GCA_041946755.1 bacterium
GAAATGTAAATTAAATAATCCGGATGATGCGAAATTCTGTCAAGCATGTGGCGGACGATTAATCGGAACGAGTGTCACCCCGGTAATCCATGAGAATATTACTGACCCGAGTGTAGATGCCGAATCGATTGCGATTAAAACCATTATATGTCCGCATTGTAGAAAAGAGACCTTACCGGATTTCGATTATTGCGTAAATTGTGGAAAATCGCTATCCCAGACCCCGAAACAAGCAGCTACTTTTCAACCGTCTGCAAAAGAAGAGAATCCGATAGTACCTTCTGCGAAAGAAAAGAAAGATAAAGAAGAACCGAAAAAAGATGCCGATCAAAATCTGATTGTAACCAAAAAAATGCTTGACCAGGAATGGCAAGTTATTACCTGCCCGGCATGCGGTAAGAAAACCAGAACTAATCTGGGGTATTGTTTGAATTGTAAAGCCGACTTGACTGGGAAGCCACAACCGAAACCGGTAACCAAACCTGAACCGGAAGTTAAACCAGTAGCGAAACCGAAACCAGTTCCTAAACCTGAAGTTATTGTTCAGCAACCGGAAGTTCAGGTTGCACCTAAACCGGTACCACCTGAGTCGGTTGCGATTAGCACTCCAACTCCGCTATCGGGAAAGGTGGTTAGTCAACCGATACCGGTTCCACCGCCACCGAACAAACTAAAAATCATTATTCCGGTAATCTTAGTTTTATTCCTGATGTTCATTATGGTAGTCAGCGGAATTCTGCTGATTAAAATGAGTAGAAGGAGCGCTTCATTATCGAAATCAGGAGGAACTTCAGAAGTACAACCGGAAACTCCGAAATCCGATCCGGTAGCGATCTATTCGGTGTTTGATACCGTTCGGGATGCGATGTTGTCGAAAGATACCGAGTTATTAATGAACTGCTATTCCCCGCAGTTTCCGGATTATCAGACGAAATTGACTGATACTGATGAATTGATTAAGACCTATGATATTGTCTCGTTAACCTATAATATCGATTCTCCGGCAATGAAAATTAACGGAGCCGAAGCGGAACTCCCGATTAAATGGCATATTAAACTCCGGAAATATGATGATGGCTCAACCTTAACAGCTACCGACTCGAATTATGTAGTGCTAGTTAAAGAAGAGAATCAGTGGAAAATCAAACAAGTTCTCCAGCGGTAGATTTTACTTTCCTATCCTAAATCAAACTGTCTATCCTTCCTAAGATTTGAGCGACACGGGTGCTTATTATTATCCATTAAACTAGATATGTTGGCTAAACAATACCAAATCTATTTTAATGGAGGATAAACTCGTATGCATCTCCCGATTTCTTCGATTCAAGTACCTGCATCAATCCGGTTCGATACCGGAACTATTCAATTTTTAGCCGATAATATCGCCGAAGTCGGCTTACTGCATCCGGTAATCGTTAACGACCAGCATGAACTCGTTGCCGGATATCGGCGGTTAGAAGCCCTAAAACTATTAGGCTGGCCGGAAGTTCCGGTAACCATCATTTCACCGAATAATGAACTCAAGAAGTTCGATGCTTTGTTACATGAAAATTACCGCAGGAAAGACCTGAATCCATTAGAACTCTGCGAAGCGATTTTCGAACGTAAACGCCGTTGGGAGCTGATTCATGGTTCGATAAAATGCGGGCCTCAAACGCAAAATACCGATGACCAGAATAATCTTTTGCCAAATGGCAAAAGATTCGCTGAAGAAACTGCTAAGGTTCTGGGAACTAATATTACGCATGTATATCGTTTATTAGAATTAAAAGGGTTAGATGAAGATATTAAACAACAACTTCAAGAAGGAAGTATCTCGTATCGGTCGGCATTAACCATGCAATCCGACCGGAAAAAGGCCGCGAATAAGAAACCCAAATCCCGACCGCAAGGTATCCCCGGGTTACCGGACCGGGAGACGGCATTACAAGTTCAGCAGGAATATAGCCGGAATCCGATACTGATGCAGATTTTTATGGCGGTATCGCATCTATATCGGATATATCAGCAAACCTTACCGGAGCAAAATTTCCAACTCGATAAAGCCAATCCGGACCGGTTAGCGAATCTATTCGCTCAACTCTGTTCTATCATCGATTGGTTAACCAAACTGCGAAATGAGATTCAGAATGAGTTGATGACCAAAATGCAGATCGAGGTTAAAGAATAATTACATGATACTATGTTTTAGAGTAGGGGCGGGGTTTCCCCGCCCGAAAGTAGAAACAGAATTATCCCCGATGTTCGGATTCTTCGACCTACCCGAAAATGAAAAGGGCGAGGTAACCTCGCCCCTACCATAAAAATCACACGATAGTAAGAACGGGGAGACCCCGCCCCTACTTTATGAATGTACAATATATCGGATTATACTTCCTGGTTCGCTTGTTTTATTTCCGCTAATTGTTCTTTCGAACCTACCGGATAATTATAAATAATCGCGCCATCAGCTCCGGCTTCTTTTGCCGAGATAATACCCTGCCGGAGTTCTCCCGGTTTCATTTCTTCGATTGCATACCCGAATCCGGCATAAAGTTTGGTTTTCCCTTTCATTTCCTGAAGTCCGAGTTCAGTTGCTTCTTTAACCCAGGTAATCGGTTTGCCCCATTGTTTTTCCGCATATATCATGGTGCAGATATGATCGAGTTGGTCGGCAAACGCCGGCCAATCCTGCAACACATTTTTCCGCGCTAGTTCCGGAGTAGGGAATACCGCCGCCGATAATTTCAGGTTCGGCGCGATTTGTTTTCTTATCTGGCGAACAGTATCAACGATAACCTGATACCGCCATTGAGTCCATTTCTGGTATACCAGCGACTTCGGATCGAGCGGAACTTCGATCGGGTCGACTCCGGCTTCCCGCATAAATCTCCCGCGGCAATTCAGGCAATAACAGAAACTATATTCCGGGACTTCATCTCGCGGAACGAATTGTTTATTATTAAATCCGAAGATATCCGGATATCGGATAAAATCGAGATGTAATCCATCGCAGCCGGTTTCAGCGACACGCTGTTGTACCCGGTCTAGATAAAACGCCAGATACTCTTTATTATCCGGACACCACCAGCTATGTTTACTCCATAAAAGCTTTTGCCGGGTATTATATCCTTCCCGGCTGACCGCGAGCCAATAGGGATGTTCATCCATCACTTCACGGACATCTTTTTCATGAATTACATGATTATTAATTGTCCAAGCATGGAATTCGAGCTGATGCTGATGCGCGATATCGACCATAAGTTTAATTCGGTCGATTGGCGATGATTCGATTAACACCCAGATTTTTTCCGCACCGGTATCTTTAATCTCGGCACATGCCTGGTTAAAATCCATGTCCGGTTTGGTAGTAACCCAAAATCCTTTAAAGAACATATTATTTTCCTCCGAATATAATACCTATTATTATAGGGATAAATAGGGAGAGATACCAGAGCGGCTTCGACCCGCTCTGGTTCCTCTCCGGTGGATAATAATGAACTTAAGAACTGAAAAACCCAAAAACGAAAAAATAAGTTGGGAAAAAAATACATTAGTATCTGTTTATCTTCTTCTGTTCTTCCGTTCTTTCGTTCTTTCGTTTTTCCGTTTCTACGTTTATTTTATAATCCATTTCTGGAGTTTACCGCCTTGGATACCGTAATCCATGATAACCAGATATATCGTTTTGCCAGCTTTAGTAAATGCTACTCCCCGAGGGTGTCTAATTGTTGGATTCCCGCCAACCAAATCCGCAATATGTTTCTCGGTTTTATCATATATCTGGATACAATTCGCACCATAATTACTTACATAGATATTTCCCTGCAGATCGATATCCACCGCCCCGGAAGCGTCTTGTACCAGGCATAAATCCGGTTTCTGCTCGAAATTCGCTACCCCGGATTTTATACCACCAACCCATTTATGAATCGCACCTGCTGCTTCGTCTGCGATATATACCGTTTTCCTATCTTTCGTAACCGCTATCCCACGATTGATATGCATCGCTTGCGAAGATACATTGCCAAACGGACTTCCGTTAACTTCTTTTCCTTGAGGAGAATAGATATGCCATCGTTCATGTAATTTATCGATTACATAAATATACCCGGCAGCATCGATAGCCAAATCGCCGGGAGTGTAGGGGACCGCAAATCCGGGAAGCGGTTTCCCATCTTTCGCCCGGAACTTGAATATTTTTCCCGCAGTATCGCAAGCTATATAAACGATATTATGCCGGTCGATAGCGATCCCGGCAGGACTATATATAGCGACTTTTTCACCTACCGCATTCAACCCAGTACTGATTTTCGAGATCGCAGCTTCAGTAGCATCCGGATTAAATATCCTAACTTGCGGTGGACGAAGTTCAGTCATCCAAACTTTCCCCTGTTGATCGCAAACCGCAAACTGGCCGATATTATAGGTATTCCCGAACTCGCCTATCTGCTGATATTTCCCGGGTGGATAATAGAAACTGAATTGGGTATGTTCGCTTTCCCCAAGATTCCCGGCAGTATCATACGCTTGAACCCGGAGTTCAAATCCGGTTTGATCGAACTGCTCGGGAATATTTTCAGCGGTAATAAAAGTATCCGATGTATTCGAATCCTGTAGCATTTTGATGTTTATTGCTTTCTCTTCACCAGAGGTTGCAATGAAATTACATTGGAGGGTAACCGAATTATCTTGGATTCCGGAAGGATCATGTATATTACAGGATACCTTAAATGGTTCGCCCATCCTAACTATTTTCGGGTCGGTTTGCAGGTCGGTGATTATAGGGCCGACCACATCAGGTTGCGAACTCGTTTTCCACCAGAGCATCGTGGGGTCTGGTGCAATCGCCGGCTGAGCGAATGGTCCCGTTACCAGCGCATCACCCAGCTTCGTTCGATTGGAGCCATCGAATAGCACCGAATAATCGAAAATAGTCGTTCCCTTAATTTTATCCAGAGCCGATATCGCGCGATTGATTTCTATCTGCAGCACTTCTTGTTCAGGATTCTCCATTAAATAAGCGCCGATTCCCGGATATACCAGCCGCTGATGCTGATTCCGCAGATGCCGTTTCGCCCAATTCGTATAGAGTCCATCGTCCAAGGTATACATCATCGGGCAAATAAAATCGACTATCCCTTCAGCCAGCCATCGATGCGAATCCTGCAAATACCCGGTATATCCATCAGCATAATTTCCCCAAACTGCTGCAGAGAGCATAGCATTCGGTTTAATCGATTTCATATCTTGATAAGTCCGGCGAATAAGTCCGGTAACCTGTTCCCGGCGGAATGCATTCCATTGTTCCGGGAGAGTATCCGGCGTTCCATGGTATTGTTCATAAAACCGTTGCAGACTGATTGAATCATAGGAATAACTGGAATCATAATAGCGGACATAATCGAAATGTAATCCATCGATATCGTAATTTTTAACCAGCTCCATAAAAACATTATAGAGATGCTCTTGTACCGCAGGATGTGCCGGATTTAACACCACATATTCTTCACTTAATGGCATTCTTCTTCCGTCGCGATTATAACAGAACCAATCCGGATGCGCGTTCCAGAGCTGATTCGGCGATTTCGGTGGCGTGGTTCCCCGCCATGCAGGATATACATTTATCCACGCATGCAGCTGGAGTCCCTGCTGATGTGCTTCTTCAACCGCAACCGATAACGGGTCCCAGCCCGGGTCGGTACCATCAGGACTAATCGCTTCCGACCAGGGTTCATACGCCGATTTATAATAGGTTTCCGCCTGACCCCGAACCTGGAAGATAGCGATATTGGCGTTAATCGCTTTGAGATTGTGCATAATGGTTTTGATATCGTCAGGAGAATGATAACTCCAGCGCGAAATCCAAATCGCCCGCGCTTCAATCGGAGTCGATTGCGATTCAGCAAATACCCAATGTACGGGAATCAGTGATAGACTGAGATAACTTAAAATAAGAGGAAGATAGATTGTCTTAATAATATATTTGAGTGTCATAATTATCCTTGGTTGATAGTAATTTAATTTACCATAGAATAAACTGAGAACAATCGAGATAATAACGAGATTCCTGCTTTCGCAGGAATGACACAAGGATACTCAGTTTTTTCCCGAGTTTTCTGTGGTAAGTTTTTAATGTTTTGCAGAATTTGGATTTAATTTGGCATTTGGGTTTTGACATTTAGCATTTGTTAGTATAATACATTATATACAGAAAAGAGGATTTAGTGCATTTACGATCATTATCCGGAAGATCGAATTATGCACCATATCGTACAAAACCTGTACCGACTTGGTTATAAAACTTGTGTTGAGGATGGGAAAGGTTAATTAGATTTAGTCCCGGTTTTTTCAGGAGCAACCTCATTCTCATGAGTGTGAGAATGAACTTTATCTTCCGGTGGGGTAAGTTCATCCAGTATTTGTTTGAGTTTATCGATATCTTTCTGCCGTTGTTTTAGTTCAGCTTGCAATTGTTTTCTCTCGTCAGCAATTCGGGTTATCTCTTGTTTAATAACCCGAATCTTTTCAGCGGCAGGCAATTGTTCAAATCCGGGTGGAAGTAATTCCGAATCGGGTACCAGTTCCGGTGGATTTGATGACGGTAATAATACCGGTCTTAATAGCGGTCTGGGTAATGGCGATGGTGCAGGGATGAGATTCGGTGGCACTTGCCCGGATTCACGAGAGATTCGAGTTCCCAACTCGCGGATAATTTTCGAAAGCCGGGTTTCGACTCCATCCAGCTGTTCGACTTTATCGCGGAAGATAGCGAATTGGCTTTCCAACTGCCGGCGATAAAAGTATTTAGTTACCGGATTATCCGCATTTTTCAAGTCTTTTTTTAATGAACGAATATGGATTACCGAAGTATCGATATCTTTTTCTAAGAGCGACCGTTGGGTTCGTAATTCCTGTGCTTCTTTCTGGAGCACAGCTATGTCAACTAAAGGCGGCTTTACTCCCGGTGGGACTGGTATTACTTTCCGTACACCAGGCGGTTGCGCGAGTCCTAAAGTAGCGAATAAAATAGCGGCAACCAGGATATTCAAACTGATAGATAATCTTGGAGCTATTTGCGATGCAGTATATGAGTATCGATTCATACTATAGTAAATAGAGCAAGACTTATACCAAAAACCGATCGAAGAACCAGCAAACCTAAAAATAGGATACCTAAAAAACCGAAAAACTTAAAAACCCAAATCCAGCAAAAATTCAATGACTTATGGTCGGTACACTAGTATCGTTTGAAGATAGATACAGCTAAAAAGTTTGGCCGACGGAGATATGGAATCGACCATTATCTACACTCGGAATTCGGTATCCATAATCTAATCGGAACGGGCCGATCGGAGTTTGATATCGGAGTCCAACACCGACCGCAGATTCTAGTTCGCCGAAATTGACATCCGATGGTTCTGCCCAGACATTACCGCAATCATAAAATAAGACGCCGGCAAACTGTTTATAAATCGGATACCGTAATTCGACATTAAAAGCTACCATCGCTTCTCCACCAACCGGATATCCATCTTGATCTTTCGGCCCCAGATATCGATCTTTATATCCGCGAACAGATTCACCGCCTCCGGCATATAATCGTTCGAAAATCGGAATAGCATCGGTATTACCATAAGGTTGGGCGATTCCGGCAGTAGCGCGAAACCCTAATATCCAATCGGGATTGAATAGTTGCAGATAGGTGCGAATATCGCCGGTAAATTTATAATAGTTCACCTCCGACCCGAAAAAAGAATTCGCTACTTCAATCGAAATCGATTCCATATTCCCGCGATGCGGATATATCAAACTATCCCGGGTATCTCGGGTTAAGGTATAACTCAGCGTTCCGATATCATATTTTTCCCCTTCCAGGGCTTTAATATCGGTATCAATCACATTCTGAATATCAAAAATCTGATCTTGTTCCAATCGATATTTTAAGGTCGATTTGAATTCGCCATTGGATGAGAGCCGGGTGAGATACATATCACCACCCCGCCGTTTGAGATTGTAATTATCAAGATTATCCCGCCGATAATAGAGATCAGTGCCAAACCCAGTTTTACTATTGAATAAATAGGGCTCGAAAAAATCGAGATTTACTTCCCGGCTTTCCTGCACCAAGTCCCCTTGTTCAGAGAGAAATATTCCCGCACCAAGCCGCTGCCCTTTCCCGAAGAGATTTATCTGTCGATATCGAGCATAACCGCGAACCCCTTCTTCAGTACTATATCCGGTCCCTAAACTAATCAATCCGGTTTTCCGCTCTTTAACCGTTACCACTAAATCAACAATCTCTTCTTCTTGCTCAAGGTTTGCCGACTCGATTTTGACATCATCGAAATATCCGAGCATAACCAATTTTCGTTGCGAAGAGAATACTTCTTTCCGATTATATATTTCTCCGGGGACAATGGTTAACGTTCGCCAGATAACCCGGTCTTTCGTTTTGGTATTTCCAACGACACTGATTTTTCCGATATAAGCTTTTTTCCCTTCATTAATCTCATAGCTTAAATCTATGTTCCCGGTAGTTTCATCGGCAATAACATTCTCTTTAACTTTGCAATAAATATAGCCATGCTCTCCATAGTGATATCCG
>JBHGBB010000017.1:0-31269 GCA_041946755.1 bacterium
TTTTTCTATCATGAAAAGACCAACAGAATCACGCTGCAATCAAACATAGGTTTAAGTGAGCGTTTGGTAAAATTTTACACCGAAAATACCAAGCAGATTTGCGGCATGCTCCCGAACATACGATGAAGAATCACTGGTAAGAGTGACTAACGTCGTAAATATTAATTCTCTGATATCCGTGGAATCGGAGGCTAACGGCATCGCGGCAAATGCTGCAGTAAGCCGCAGTTCTGAGTCGGGATTATGCATATTTTGCGCTAAAACGGTCAGGGTACGTTTATCCTTGGTATTTCCTAACGCTTTAATCAGATCAGAAGCATATCGCCGCCAAACTCTTTCATCGTTTGATAGTATAAGGATACTATCTATCGCTGCAGGGCCGCATTTACCTAAGGATTGAATTATACTGCCGCGATAGTTTAAACAATCCATATAATACCCGGTCTGCTGGCTAAATGTTTGGATACATTGTAAAATTCCAGGAATTGCTTCAACAACTCCCATATCGCCAAGAATACCCGCTATAGTCATTTTAACATCGATATCTTTTTCAGTGTTTAATGCAATCACCAATCCATGTATCATGGTAGTATTAGAAGAGAACAGAATACAATGCATTGCAATTTGTTTTCTTACTATAGAATTAGCTGAGGTGGTTAATAACGAAAGTGCTTCATTTATCACTATAGGATTCAGGTTTTGATAATTATATTGATGCTCATACTGCAATTTTCTAAATATTTCCATATCTGATATTTTTAGATAAACATCATCAATATTATTTTTAGTGGTAAGAATAGATTCTATTTCAGCGGATGTGTTCGAAGTACTTGGTGCGGAATAAGGAATCCTGGCCATAGCAGAGATCGTTTTCATTTGTTCCTGATATTCTTCATTCGTCAAGCATTTCGGATCTTTTTCCTGCTGTTCTTTAAGAAACTTTAAGGCTCCTTTGCTATCCCCTAACGATGCATAAAGACCAGAAATAACCTGTACTCCGGTTTTCCGATAATCTCGAACCGGCGAATTTAATAGTTTCTTTGCCGCTTCTATAGTTTCTTCAGGAGTACCGATATTTTGGGTGGCATCAAACATCCCATATTCTGCATGATATCGATATTTGCTGGTCGGAAACTTCTCTATCACCTGACGATATACCGTTATCGCATCATAATATTGATGTTGCTCTTTCAAACAGATACCCAACTTCCAGAGAATTATATCTGTCTGATTATAATCCGGGAAATGGTCGGTTATCTCCCGGAAATACCGGGTGGCAGCGATATAATCCTGTTGTTTATCGATTTGGATCTGTCCGGCGGCAAATAAACTATCGGGAATGACCGCCATTAGTGAAGTATTGGTGCTTATCGTTTTAAACAAACCGGTGGTGGTGGTTTGTATCGATAAATAGAGCGCGGCCAATTCCTTTTTAGCGGTTATCGTCCGATATTCGTTTGGATCCGGATAGAGCGATAATACCTTGGTATACGTTTGCATTGCCGCAACAATATTCCCGGTGGTTTGATAACATTGTGCTAGCATCATCATCGCACTTCCATGATATCGGCAATCCGGATAGTTATCCATAATATTCTTAAATTCAGTTATCGCTCGTTGATAATCTTTCCTATGGAAATATGACCAGCCGAGAACATTTAACGCTTGGTCTCGTGCGGATTTCGGTATCCCCGGGTCGGATAAAGCTTGTTTTGCAGCAGTAATCGCCGGTTCATATTCCTGATCATCATAATACGCCTGTGCGGTAGAAGCTAACTCGAAAGCAGTGATAGAATTTGATGATACCGATGCTGATAAGAGTATTATCGAAAAGATGAATACCAAGATAAACGTAGTTATTGGTTTCATAATCATATCCTTCCTAATTGATTTGAACTTTATTACCCAGATTATGCCTCTTTTTCCCTTGGTTTGTCAAATAAAAAAACCCGAATTATCAAGATAATCAATTTGCGCATTATGGCAATAGATTGTAAAATGTAACAATAAATTTTTGGAATATATTCACTAACTAGCAGCATCTATTGAGTATCATGGTACAAATCTCTGCATTAATCATCGACAAGAAACAGTATGGTCTTGATGGCTATGTATACCGATTTCAAGCGCCGGAACTAGCCCAGACGGCTAAACCAGGCCAGTTTGTTATGCTTCGATGGAGCGATGGAGTTGATCCATTATTACGTCGGCCGTTCAGTTTTCATCGCATCAACCAGAAGGAAGGAACAATCGATATTTTATTTCGTGTAGTTGGTAAAGGGACGGCGCTATTAGCTGAAAAAAAAGTTGAGGAATCCTGCAATCTACTCGGTCCGTTAGGCAATGGTTTCGAAATTCGTTCTGATATAACCCAATCGATTATCCTAGCCGGCGGGATGGGAGTAGCTCCGATGCTCGCACTTGCTGACCGGCTGGTTGCTTTGAATATAAAACCATTAGTTTTCCTCGGAGCGAAATCGAAAGAGGAGTTATGGTGTTCTGAAGAATTTCAATCACTTGGCTGTGATATTCATCTTGCTACTGATGATGGCAGTCTTGGTTTCAAAGGAACGGTTTTAGATTTGTTTCAACAATCCGCAATCTACAATCCGCAATCCGCAACAGTTTATGGTTGTGGTCCGGAACCGATGCTGCAGCAATTAGCCAAATTAGCACAAGAGCGACAATTCGACTGCCAGATATCGCTCGAAACCAATATGGCTTGCGGTATAGGAACCTGTCAAGGTTGTGTGACTCCGGTCGTCGGTCCAGAACAATATAAATTAGTATGCAAAGACGGCCCGGTATTCGATTCGAAACAGATCAAATGGAGTTAAATTAAAATAAATAGTTTATGCATGATATTTCAATCAATTTAGCCGGAATCAAGATGCAAAATCCGGTGATGGTTGCTTCCGGTACTTTTGGTTATGGCGATGAATATGCGGAGTTAATGGATATCAATCGTCTCGGGGCACTGGTGACTAAAACGATTACCATCAAACCCCGGGCCGGCAATCCACCACCGCGAATTATCGAAACTCCGGCTGGAATGCTGAATTCGATCGGGCTCCAGAATGTTGGATTGCAATCGTTTATATCCGATAAACTTCCGCAGTTAAAAAAAATATCGCCGCCGATTATCGTTAGTATCTCCGGTGAAACGGTTCAGGAATTTATCCAACTCGCAGAAGTCTTATCCGCGCAAACCGGGATCGCCGGATTAGAGATGAATCTCTCCTGCCCGAATGTTAAAGCCGGTGGGTTATTGTTTAGTATTGATACAAAGCTTACCAACGAGGTTGTTGCGGCGGTTAAACGCGTTACCACACTACCGATATTAGTCAAACTCACTCCGAATGTTACCGATATAACGGTTATCGGCAAATCCGCTGAAGATGCCGGCGCTGATGCTTTGGTAGCGATCAATACCCTTTTAGGTATGGTAATCGATATCAAAACCGGGAAACCGAAATTAGGCAATATAACCGGCGGATTATCCGGTCCGGCAATTCGACCGATAGCAGTCCGCATGGTATATGAGTTAGCGAAAAAAGTAAAGATCCCGATTGTCGGTACTGGCGGCATTATGAACACTTCCGATGCACTGGAATTTCTTTATGCCGGTGCGACGGCGGTCTCAATCGGCACCGGACTGTTTGTCGACCCATTAATTCCAATAAAAATTATTGACGGATTAAGTAAATCGCGACATACTATTTAATCATTGAATCATCTAATCGGATTAACTATGAATCCACTCATTGTAGCACTTGATACTCCTGACGAACAGAAGGTAAAACAGTTAATCAACCAACTAGCACCCTATGTCGGTGCGTTTAAAGTCGGATTGGAATTATTCAGTGCGGTTGGTCCATCGATCATTCGATATATCAATAATCTTGGCGGTAAAGTTTTTCTGGATGGGAAATTCCATGATATTCCCAATACCGTTGACGGTGCCGCTGCCGCCGCTACCCGGCATAAAGTCTGGATGTTTAATGTTCATTGTTCCGGTGGAGCAGCAATGATGCAAGCAGCGATGCAATCGGCAAAAGATACCGCAGCAACATATAATCTTCCGGTACCGCTCATTCTTGGCGTAACAATCTTAACCAGTATCGATGCCAAAATATTAAAATCCGAATTGGGAGTTGACCAGGATTTAGCGAAGCAGGTGGTACATCTCGCGCGATTAGCGAAATCCGCTGGTTTGGATGGTGTGGTCGCTTCTGCCAAAGAAATCATTCCGATCCGGCAGGAATTAGGCTTGGATTTTATTATTTTAACTCCGGGAATCCGGCCAGCCTGGGCAGCCGCGGCGCAGGATCAGAAACGAATTATGACTCCGAAAGATGCTATCGTTGCCGGGGCGAATTATCTGGTTGTCGGCCGCCCGATAACACAAGCACCGAATCCGACTGCAGCGGTGCAAAAGATACTCGATGAAATAAATTCACCCCGTTAGAAATATTATTTCTATTGGGGCTAATTTAATTATATACATTTTACTTGCAATTTTATTTTATTTTGGATAAACTGTTTATTAAGGATAGTCAAAAAGAACTAAAAACGATAAAAAAACAAATTATTTTTTAATTTATTGCCGTTATAGAAGAGGTGGAATTCTTTACCAAATGGAAAAAGACGAATCGAGTAATAATCATCATCTCGATAAAGAGCAGCAGAAAGTATTAGAAACCTTAAAAGAATGTGGCGGTTTTTTAGAAGGTCATTTCTTATTATCTTCCGGGTTGCATAGCGAGAAATATTTGCAATGCGCTCAGCTTCTCCAATATCCCAAACTAGCTGAAAAATTCGGGAAACAACTCGCTGATAAAGTTAAAGAATTAAAAATCGATGTGGTTATCGGTCCGGCGTTAGGCGGGGTAATAGTTGCCCATGAAGTTGCTCGAGCCCTCGGAATTCGGGCATTATTCACCGAACGGGTTGAAGGTAAGATGACGCTACGTCGTGGATTCTCGATTAAACCAAACGAAAATGTTCTGGCAGTCGAAGATGTTATTACTACTGGCGGCTCGACTTTAGAAGTTATACGCGCTGCTACTGAACAAGGAGGTAAAGTTGTTGGTATTGCCGCATTAGTCGATCGCAGCGGTGGTACTTTCAAACCGGAAATCCCAGTCCATTCCTTAATGCAAATTCAGGTTGAAACTTACCCGCCCGAATCTTGCCCTTTATGTAAGCAGGGGAGTCCAGCAGTTAAACCTGGTAGTCGGAAATAAGTCTGATTTTTGCAAATTTCCCCCAAAATAGCATCTAACTCTTTATATATTAATTGTTTATCAATATAATAGTCGTATATTCTTTCCGGAGAGATGACGAGGGATATCGGATATCCCTCGTCATCTCTCCCAATAAACCACAAACCTAATTTTAGCCAAAACCGGAATAAATCTATAAATAAATATAGTTATTGACTGTTTTAGTTGAATTTAATCAGATTTTTCTTGCCATTTTGGCGTAACTGGTGTACTATATATAGGCGAATTGAATTATTTTATATTGCACCTAGATTATAAACCCTAGGGTTAATAATAAAGGAGTAAGTTAAGGTGCAACAACGCCAAAAAACTGTTTGGTATACTACTTATAGCTCTCCATTAGGGAAAATAGAACTCGCAGCTACCGAGCGCGGGTTAGTTCGTGTAGATTTCGGACGTAACTGCAGCAGATCATTGCTTTTAAAAGAGTTGTATAACCAATATCCTACCTATTCAGTAAAAGAGAATCCAGTTCCATTTCGGAACATTAAAAAGTGGTTAGATAATTATTTTTCGGGAAAGAAAGTTTCACTAATTAGTTCAAATATAACCTTTGATTTTCATGTCGGTACGAAGTTTCAGCAATCGGTATGGAAAGCATTATGCCGGATACCTTATGGTCAAGTCCGGTCATATAAATGGGTTGCTGAACAAATCGGGAACCCCAAATCGGTTCGAGCTGTTGGTCAGGCGAATGGTAGGAATCCGATTCCGATACTAGTTCCATGTCATCGAGTGATTAATGCTGATGGTAGTATCGGGGGATACTCGGGGGGATTAGATTTCAAAAGAAAGTTATTAGCGATAGAAGACATTAAAATTAATGCCAAATGCCAAAATCCAATCCGCCTTAGGCGGACAAATAAATTTCAAATAGCTTAATGTCAAAATAAGTATACTGCGTTTGATATTTGATAGTTGAAATTAGTCATTGATTTGTCTGCCTCAGGCGGATTAAGCTTTGACATTTGACATTAAAACTATGACAAAGATAGAACGAATCAGTCGAGCAATAAAAGGACTGGAAGTTGATCGAGTGCCATTTAGTGTTTGGTATCATTTCGGGTTACAGCATCTGCCGGGAGAGGCGATTGCTGAAGCTGAATTAGCGTTCTATCGGAAGTTCGATTTGGATTTTATTAAGGTAATGAACGATTATCCCTATCCGCTACCGAATGGGATGGAAGAAATCGATTCACCGGATGATTGGTTGAAACTGGAACCAATTAACCCGAATGAAGGTGGGTTTAAAGAACAATCCCGGGCTTTGAAAATTATTGGAAAAGAGTTGAATGGTGAAGCGTATTATATCGATACGATATTCAGCCCATGGAGTACTGCTAAGAAATTAGCGCGAGATCGGATATTCGAGCATCAGCGGCTAGCTCCGGATAAACTTAAAATAGGATTGGAAATTATCACCGCCAGTTTCTGCAAGTATATTAAAGAAGCGATTAATCAAGGATTATCCGGCATTTTTCTCTCTATTGGCGGGGCTAGTTTCGAACTGATGACCGAACCGGAATATGCCGAGTTTGGCCGCCCATATGATTTACAGGTATTGGATGCTGCGAACTCAGCCCGGTTTAGTGTGCTGCATATCCATGGTAAAAAGATCATGTTTGATTTGGTGAAAGAGTATCCGGTGCATGCGATCAATTGGTCGCATCGGTATACCGCACCGAATCTGATTGAAGCCCGGCAGATTTATTCGGGATGTATTATCGGCGGAATCGATGAAACTGATACCGATGCGGTTCGCCCGCCGGAATTAAGAAAGCAAGTTCAGCAAACGATTCAGGAATTAGGAAAGAAAGGAGTGATTCTCGGACCCGGATGCGCTATTCCAACGAATACCCCGGCACCGAATATACTCGCAATTAAACAAGCTCTATTGGCATAAAACTATTTTTTGCAGCAATCGGTCATAACGACCATTACACTATTTTACATAAGGAGGATAAAACATGGCAAAAGCGAAATACGAAGATGCCCGGTTATTATTGCAGTTATATGATTTACGCCGGGAAGCGTTAATGCGTCGCGCCCGGCAATGGTATATGACCCAGTTTAATGCGTATAACTGGGAAGAATATCAGCGGAAATACCCGAAAGGCAGCGAAGAAGAACGGATGGTGCGGATGGTCACCAGCTATTGGAATATGGCCGCGAGTATCGTTCGGTCCGGCGCAATTGAAGAGACGCTGTTTTTCCAAAATAGCGGCGAGATGCTGGTGGTCTGGGATAAAGCCAAACCCTGGGTTGAAGGAATGCGACTTGAAGTCCGACCGAGCTATTTAAGAACTTTGGAAGCGGTGGCGGAAGATTATCGAGCTTGGTCAAACAAAATGAACCAGAAATATGCCGTTAAACGGAGACGAACTCCGCCAGCAGCAGTATCAACATCTGTTTCTGGAGACCAATCGATTAGCACTAGTGCACCTGCAGAAAACCGGAAACGTTCCCGACCGAGTAAAAAACATGACCGCGGTAGACTGAAAAAAAGAAAATAAATGAATCCCGGAAGTTAACCTAAACCGCATTGCTTTCCTCGGAAAGCAGTGCGGTTTTTATTTATCTGTTGCTCTCTTCTCCCCGATAGATTCAATCTCTGTATCACAGTAATCTAAAAGAATTCGGCATTATCGCTTTATTTATATTCTAAATCCTCGTAGTTATCTTTAGAAACAATCTTATCCAGAACCATGAAAATTAATCTTCCTTTAATCTATTTATGATAAACTAAACCATGCGGATTCTCTTGATTGAAGACAATAAATCGCTGGTGAAAAGCCTGAAAAAAGGATTGGAAGAAGAGACCTTTGCCGTTGATATTGCGTATGACGGCGAAGAAGGATTATTTCTTGCGGAAACCAATCCCTATGATATCATCATTTTAGATATCATGTTACCGAAATTGGATGGGATAACCTTGCTTCGTACCTTACGCCACAAAAGGATTCAGACCCATGTAATTATTTTAACGGCCCGGGATGCGCCGGATGAAAAGGTGAAAGGACTTGATGCCGGTGCGGATGATTATCTCACCAAACCATTCCATTATGATGAACTGTTAGCCCGACTCCGGGCATTACTCCGCCGGCAATATCAGAAAAAAGAGCCGATTCTGCATATTGGGGAGCTGAAGATTAACACTCAATCGCATCAGGTATGGCGGAATAATCGAGCGATTATGTTGAAACCGAAAGAATATGCAGTACTGGAATATCTGGCATACCATCAGAATGAGATAGTTACCCGCACCCAGCTTTGGGACCATCTTTATGACTGGCAGGATGAATCCACCAGTAATATTATTGACGTATATATCAATTACCTGCGGAACAAAATCGATAAAGATACCCCCAATAAAATGATTATTACCATCCGTGGGGAAGGATACATGTTGAAATCCACCTCCGGCGGATAAAATCCAAAATCCAAACTCCAAAATCCAAATAAAATCCAAATGCCAAATAAAGACCCAATGTCAAATAAATTTATAAGATGATTGACATTCCAGCATTGGTCATTTGACATTTATTTGGGATTTGAGCTTTGACATTTGACATTTAAAGCTATGCATTCGTTACGATTAAAACTTATCGGCTGGTTTCTACTGGTGCTAGTAATAGTAATTATTAGCTTTAGTGCGTCACTCTATTTCACAAAAAAGCAGTCGTTATATAACCACCTTGATAACGATTTACTGACAAAAGCGACTTTTCTTCGTAATAATTTGGAAGTAGCAAAGAATAAACTGGTCTTGAAAATAGAACCACGCGCAGAAAAAGATTTTAAACCCTGGTTCTATAGAATAACTACCGATACGGACGAAATCATCGCGCAAACCATTTTGCCGAACGATGTTTTATTGCCAGCAGCAGCCTCGATTAATGAAAAACCGGTATTTGCAACCATTCCCGGCAAAGGAAAGTATCCGTTTAGAATAGTTATATTCAGAACGCTCTACCAAGAAGATGCTGATGAAACCCAAACAACTAATGCAAATTCTACTCAACCTGTCACTATTTATTGTGGGAGTTCTGTATATGATATTGAGTACGATTTGAAAGATTTACAATCAATGCTTATTCTTATTGGAATATCAATATTTATATACGCCGGGTGTGGTGGAATCGCTTTATCAAATCGCGCGCTTCGACCAATATCTCAAATCAGCAGCACATTATCCAAAATATCATATACCCGGTTAAATGATCGGATTAATATCAAAGAGTTTGATATCGAACTCCATCCTTTAGTGCATCAACTCAATGCAGCACTCGATCGATTAGAAACCGCATTCCATCGGGAACGGCAGTTTACCGCCGATGCTTCGCATGAATTACGGACTCCATTATCGGTTATCATCAATAATATCGAAGTGCTGCTGAAACGGCCGCGTTCTACTGAAGAACATCTGGAAGTACATCAATCAAACCTAGAAACGGCATATCAGATTCAAAAGATTATTGAAGGATTATTAATCTTATCTCGATTCGATGCCGGGCAAGTATCGCTCCAGAAGAAACCGGTTCAGCTGTATTTATTTATTGAAGATATTTTAGCGCTCCTCCGGAATAAGGCTGCTGATAAACAGGTTCGACTTGAGAATAATGTGGATAAATCTATACAAATCTCTATAGACCCGGATAGATTTAAGCAAGCAATATCGAATCTCCTCGAGAATGCGATTAACTATAATCGGCAGAACGGTATCGTTACTATTAATTCAAAGATGGCTGATAATAAAATCTATTTAGCAATAATCGATACCGGAATCGGGATTCCTTCGGAACAGATCACTCGGATATTTGAGCGCTTTTATCGCGTCGACCCCTCCCGGTCGGAGAAAACCGGTGGGTGCGGGTTGGGACTGGCTATTACCAAAAGTATTATTAAATTACATCAAGGCACGATAACCGTTACCAGCAACACCCAGGGTAGCATTTTTACTATTATTCTTCCACTAAATTAATCTTCTATTAATCTATATTTCAATATACTATCTCTATCTTATTTTTATATAAGCGAGGTGATTACACAATGAAACGGTTTACTTTATTATGTTGTATACTCTGTTGTTTTATCATCAGTCATAGTAGTTTATGCATCGCACAGGAAGCAAAAAAAGCTACGACAAAGAAAGCTACGGTACCGACGCCTGCAAAACAAGAAACTCCTTGGCAAGATACCTTTATCGTTGATAAAAAGAATCTCGGGCCGACCGGAACCAATCCCTATTTCCCATTAGCGCCGGGGTATCAGCAGGTTTTCCAGAACGATAAAACTATCCTAACCAGAACCATCCTTAAAAAAACCCATTTTGCTGATGGAGTAACGGTTCGGGTTATTGAAGATAAAGAAGAAGAAAATGGGCAATTGGTAGAAATCTCATATGACTATTATGCTATTGACACCATAACTTGGAATGTCTATTATTTCGGTGAAAATGTCGATAATTATATAAATGGGAGGATAGAGAATAATGGCGGATCCTGGCTCGCCGGGATTAAACAAGCGCAATTCGGATTGATGATACCGGGAAAAATCAAGGTAGGCGATAAATTCTATCAGGAATTGGCACCGGAAATAGCTCTAGACCGAGCGGAAATTGTGGCGGTAGGCGAAACCGTTAAAACTCCTGCGGGTACTTTTACCAAGTGTATTAAGGTCGAAGAAACCAGCGCGCTTGAAAAGAATGCGAAAGATTATAAATGGTACGCTCCGGGAGTTGGAATAGTTAAAGATAATGATATGGTATTGACAAAAATTAATAGACCCTCAATACTAAAAGACAAATAATGCTCAACAGTTTATCAATTCTTAAAATTAGAAAGAGGTGATTTCAAAATGAAATGTTTAGGAATAACATTACTGATCCTGAGTTTATTAATGTTTTTTGGAATAGCATCCGCTATGGAGAAAAAAGTTGAATCTGAAAAAACTGAGAAATCAGCGCAGAATGAAAAGCAGCTGTTAGCCACTACCGCCAAGATAAGTATGGCAACAGCACTTGCTACGGCTTCTAAACAGGTTGCCGGAACGGTTCTCGCTGCCGAATTGGAAAATGAAGATGGAAAAACCATCTATAGTTTTGATATCCTGCCAGCGCCTTCAAGTGAGATTATTAAAGAGGTACAAATCGATGCGGTTACTGGAGCTTTAATTGGAACTGAAGATGAGCCGATGGGAAAAGAAGCGGATGAAAAAGGGAAAGAAATGAAAGAAGCGAAAAAAGGCGAGAAAGATAAAGAGGGTGAAAAGTGGGAAAAGGGCGAGAAATCAGCTGAAAAAGAATCGGAAATGAAGGAGTCCAAGAAAAAAGGTGAAAAAGAACCGGAAAACGAGAAAAACGAAAAGGATGAAAAAGATTAATCGGTTTTTCTTCAACTCCCTGTTTATATCCACCTGATTTCTCAAGATAGAACCTTGATTAAACAAAATAACTCTTGTTTAATCAAGGTTTTTTATTGATATTATAATATCTCTATTTTGACTTATATATAACCGGTTGATATCTTTTTTACTAATAACCGTTTGATAAATATATCTCAAACCATAATCCTATTTTCTCGGCTTGTATTTGCTCACCTGCCCATTTTTTGATACGATAGAACAATAATATACATCCGTTTAATACCGAGATACCCCATAAAATATGGACGAAATATATTCGATTATTTTCAAACTCAGTGCGGTTATCGGGCTAGCGCTAATAAACGGGTTTTTTGTAGCCGCTGAATTTGCGATTGTTAAAGTTCGCGGAACTCGGATTGAGGCGCTGGTTAAAAAAGGGAATCCACCGGCTAAAGTTATCCAGCATATTATCCATAATGTTAATGCCTACCTATCCGCCTGTCAATTAGGCATTACCCTAACCAGTTTAGGGCTCGGGTGGATTGGCGAACCCTTCGTCGCGCGATTATTGGTTCCGGTATTCACCTATTTCGGGATAACTTCTTCGGAAGCTTTCGCTCATATCTTTGCCGCACCACTCGCATTTATTGCCATCACCTTTCTGCATATCGTTCTGGGAGAACAAGCGCCGAAACAGTTCGCTATTCAGCGGGAAGAACTTACCGCGTTATGGATAGCCTATCCGTTAAAATGGTTCCATAAAGTATTCTATCCTGTAATCTGGTTGCTTAACGAATCCGCAAATGGGTTATTACGATTCGCCGGTATACGACCAGTTACTGCAGCAGAGCAGGCACATACCGAAGAGGAATTGCGGTATGTTTTTGCCGAATCGGTTCGCGTGGGTAAATTGTCTGCTACCGGAAAACAGATTATGGATAATGTATTAACCTTCACCCACCGGCAGGTGAAAGAAGTCATGGTTCCGCGAACCAATATTGTTGGATTAGCGATAAATACTCCAGCCGCAGATATTATCCGTACGGCCGTTGATACCGGTTACTCCCGGATGCCGGTATACAAAGAGAACATGGATTCTATTGCCGGGATTATTTATATTAAAGATATCCTGGCGTTGGAAGAGAACCGGGAACTAATTATTCTTTCGGATTTATTACGGCCGGCGTATTTCGTTCCGGAAACCAAATTGATTAGCGAACTGCTTCGCGAATTGCAGAAAAAGAAGATGCATCTGGCGATTGTGGTCGATGAATATGGTATTGTTACCGGATTGGTTACTATGGAAGATTTAATTGAAGAAATAGTCGGTGAAATTCAGGATGAATATGATACGGAAGAAGAGCGAGTGCTGAAACTGAAAGATGGGTCGCTATCGGTAGATGGCAGTATGAGCTTGCATGATCTGCGCAAAGATTATAAAATCCGGCTGCCGGAAGATATGCCGTATGATACGCTAGCCGGATTTATTCTAGACGAACTGGCGAAAATCCCCGTTGGCGGGGAAACCGTTACCTATGAAAATCAGGTGTTCACGGTAACCAAAGTTGAAGGAAGACGAATTCTCCGGATTAAAATCACGCCGATTAAAGAAGAGCTAAAACCCAGCTAACCTGACATCGGATTCAACCGGAAATCGGATTCGCCTGATTTTCCGGGTAGTTTTATTTGCAATGTTACCGGAGTAGGGAGCAAGCAGTAGGTTACTGCTTGCTCCCTACTCCCAAAACCGGAAGAATAAAACCGGGTGTCTATAATAGACCAAAATGCGCCGAGAACGGTTCAATTCGTATCTCGATACCTATTGGGAACAAAATAAAGCTGTATCATGAAGTGATTTAGGAATAGAGTTGTAGGGATTAACGAGAGGCTTGATGGTAGATAGTTAATTGCAGATTATGGAGTTAAGCTCGAATATCGCAATCTACCATCTGCAATTGAATGACACCAAAATCAGATTGGCAGGCTGACAAACTGATTTTTCAGCTATGATGTGACCGAATATTACACCAAAAACAATAGCATAGAAAAAATAACTAAAAGTGTCTTGGAAATGTTAGGATATGGAGACATTTTTATCCCGCCATTTATAAGTAATTAACTTGATAAACCAGATAGATAGTGGTATGCTTGTATTATCTATTTTGGAAACAATAGCGCGAGCACCATAATACTTCTAAATCATCCATGCAGTATTGTGGGCTTAAGTCCCAGATAAAGGAGGGTGAATCGATATGAAATGGGTCATCGGTTTGATCGTAGTAGTTATTCTCGTCAGCAGTTTCGTTTTTTATGCTATCGCGCAACAAAAAGCGGAAATGCCGAAAAATGTGCAGGTCTTGAAAGGGAAAACCACTCCGGAAGTGATGCAAATTATGGCAACATCAATCAATCCGGGGTTAGGGTTTCAATGTTCTTCCTGCCATGAGGTAAAAGATTTTTCGAGTGACGCGAAGCCCGAGAAAATAGTCGCCCGGAAAATGCTAAAAATGGTGTCGGAAGTAAATCAGAACTATTTTGCCGACCCGAAATTAAAACAGGTTACCTGTTATATGTGTCATCGCGGGAAAGAAGAACCATTAACCGCAGCCAGTGAAATGAAGAAGAAATAACCGGAAATCCAGTTATTCAATATTTCCATGAAGAGTAGAACGAAAAACCCGGTGCAGCTAAATAGGCTAAAGGTTTTTTCGTTTTCTGGTATTATACTGCAAAACAATAAGGAGCCATCGAATGTTAAAAATAGGGTTGGTTGATCATCATTTAAATAATTATCATAGCGATAAATTTTTAGAACTGTTACATGGTCCATTAGCGGAGCAAGAATGCCGGATTGTTGCCGCCTGGGAATCAAATCCGGTAGGCGAAAGCGATTGGTGTGCAAAGAATAAGGTGCTCCGATTGGCCTCTCCGGAAGAGGTTGCCCGTCAAGTAGATGCGGTTATGGTAATGGCACCGGATAATATCGAGTTCCATCGTCGGTTCTGTGAAATCGTATTACCATTCAAAAAACCGACCTTAATCGATAAATTCTTGGCTCCGAATATCGCCGATGCGGAAGCAATAGTCGCCTTAGCGAAAAAACATGGGACCCGAATTATGTCGAGTTCATCGTTAGCGTTTGCCATGGAATTGGAACAGCATCTGCCGATGTTTAAAGAGAATATCAGTGAAATGTTTGTTCGCGGATTCGGTAACTGGGAAGGATATGGAGTCCATACGATTGCGATGGCACTGCGGGTTTTCGGTGGGAAGTTTAGTCGCCTTATCGATACCGGCAATCCGGCAACCCGATTAGTTACCGTGGATTATGGTTCCGGTAAAACCTTATCGATTGAAGTCCGGGAAGCCGAGAATCAGCATGAAGTATGCCCATGGCAATTCGGATTCCGGGTTGGAAAGAAATATATCAGTGCAGTAATAAAAGATTATGATGGGTTCTATCAGAATCTGATGAAATACGCTGCTGTTTTCTTTAAAGGCGGCGAATCGGAATATCCCATCGATTCGGCACTGGCTACAGTAGCGATTCTGGAATTAGCCACCAAATCCCAACAAGCTGGCGGAGTCTGGATAAACCGGTAATAACCATTGATCATTATAAATATAGTATTTAATATTTCAACTTTACAATGCTAAATTTGCAATTTAAAATGAGTAGTTAGTATTTTCCAAACTCTCGATATGCTTCGAAGAGTGTGATAATATTTTCGGTTGGCGTATCCGGCGGGATATTATGTGCCGTGCTCAGAATATACCCGCCATTTTCTTTTCCAGCTTCAATCTGTTGTTTTACTTCCTGTCGAATATCTGCTGCCGTACCATACGGGACGGTTTGTTGAATATCAATCCCGCCATGAAAACAAATATCGCGGCCATATTCCTTTTTCAATTCGGCCAACTCCATTCCGGTCGCCCGCGGCTGGATTGATTGTAAGATATCCAATCCGCAATCGATAAAATCCGGAATCAGGTCTCGAACCGACCCGCAGGTATGATGCATCACTTTAATTCCATACCGATGCGCAAGATCGATATATGATTTCAGTCCCGGTTTAAAATATTTCCGCCACATATTGATATCCATCATCAATCCGGTTTGGGTACCGAAATCATCGCCCATCATGAAAATATCGATTCCACCTTGCGCCGCTTCAAACACCCGACGGTTATACTCCAGGAAATACTCCCGGATATGGGTAATAATCGCTTCCACAATTTCTGGGTTCAACACTAAATCCATATAGGTCTGTTCCATGCCACGCAGATACATCATCGGCTTTAATTGCGCAGTCCGGTCAAGCCGGTCACCGGCATTAACCAAACAATAAGTTTGATATTTAGCACAATCGGCAGCAAGGTTCGAATAATCCCACCAGTCTGGTGAAGGCCAGTTTGGATATTGGTCAATCTCCTGCACGATGGTAGCCGATTCTAATGGCGAATGGACCACATGTTTATATTCCCATTTTGCACCTAATGCGGATTCAACGGTAATGGTTTTCCGGGGTACTCCCCAAAGGTCGGAGACCGAGCCATCCGGCTGTTTTTTGAGCTCTTGCCCGGCATAACTCGGACCATAGTTATACCGGAAATCGATATCGAAATGCTGGTATAATTGTTCCGGGTCTTGAAATCCGAAATGAGTTAATAGCCGGGTAGTAACTGCCGGATCCGCCCAATAATCCCAGGTGAGTCGGTCTGTAGTATGATGAGTAATAATCTTTTTAACACGTTCTTTTGGCGTCATAATAGTGTTTTGTAACTAAACCTTTTCTAATTTATTTTCGTCTTATCCAATATATCACTTGCATAATTTCCGATTTGACTTTATACTTATTAGCATAAACTTAATTTAAATTTAGATTGGATATATTTATGATACCTTATAACTCTAGTTTCAGCAAAAAAGTAGTAGTCGGTTTTGCGGTTTTAGCGTTCAGTTTGATGGTAGCGGTTCAATGCTGCTGGTCGCAATCAGTAGCTAAAGAGAAGGTCCCGGACGAAATCAGACAGGCGATCGATCGTGCGGTAGCCCAAGTATATCCGGCACTGGTTCGCATTCATGTAGTCGAAGTCGATTATTGGTCGGGTAAAGAACAAAAATCTGAAGCGGCTGGTAGCGGAGTGATTATCTCTCCGGAAGGATATGTTATTACCAACCACCATGTTGCCGGAAAGACTAAACAAATTATATGTACTCTCGCGAATAAAGAAGAAGTTGAAGCGGAACTGGTCGGTACCGATGCGTTAGCCGATATCGCGGTGATTAAATTGAAAACCGATGGAACCCGGAAATTCCCGTATGCGCAATTCGGCGATTCTTCCAAAGTGCAGGTCGGAGATTATGTGCTGGCAATGGGTAGTCCTTATGCGTTATCGCAATCGGTAACCATGGGGATTATTAGTAATACGGCTTTAACTATGCCGGATTTATTCTGGAATGAAAAGTTTACTATGGAAGGTGAAGATGTCGGCTCAATCGTTCGGTGGATCGGCCATGATGCGGCGATTTATGGCGGGAATTCCGGTGGACCGTTGGTAAACCTGCAAGGAGAAATTATCGGAATCAATGAGATGGATATCGGGTTAAGCGGTGCGATTCCCGGAAATTTAGCGAAATCGATTGCTGAAGAGCTGATTAAAAATAAGAAGATTGTAAGGAGTTGGATCGGGATCGAAATTCAGCCGCTGCTGAAATATTCCGATCAGAAGAAAGGGATTCTGATTGCTGGAACTGTTGAAGGAGCACCGGCAGAACAAGCCGGATTTAAATCGGGTGATATTCTATTGCGCTTCGCTGGACAGGATATTACCGTTCGATTTGCTGAAGAGCTTCCGACGTTTAATCTGCTCATCGCTAACCTGCCGATTGGGAAAGAATATGAAGCGGTGGTATTGCGGGATGGGAAAGAACAAACCTTAAAGGTTACAACTAAAGAGCGAGAAGAAGCACGACCGAAACAGCGGGAAATTAAAGAATGGGGGATAACGGTTCGAGATATATCGTTCCTGATGCAGAAAGCATTGAAACGGGATAATCGGAACGGAATATTTATCACCTCGATGCGGTCCGGTGGCCCGAGCGATGAAGCGAAGCCGAGTATTAACGAACGGGATGTTCTTGTTGCAGTAGATAGTACTCCGGTAAATAATGTTAAGGAATTGGTCGCGTTAACCGAGAAAATCGTTGCTGGGCAAAAAGAGCCGGTACCGGTAGTGGTAGCGTTCGACCGGAAAGCGGAACGATATCTAACAGTAGTAAAAGTTGGAATTAAACAGTTGGAAGACCCGGGGTTGGAAGTTAAAAAAGCCTGGGTACCGATAGCGACGCAAGTGTTAACCAAAGATTTGGCTAAAGGGTTGGGATTGGAAGGGAAAACCGGAGTTAGGATAACTCAGGTGTATCCCGATACAGTAGCTGAAAAAGCGGGATTGAAAGTAGGAGATATTATCCTCGCGCTTGATGGTGATAAGATCGCGGCATCGCAGCCGGAAGATTTCGAAGTGTTCCCGACTATGGTCCGGCAATATAAAATCGGGGCGACTGCTGAACTTACCGTTCTTCGGGATAATGAAGAGCTCAAAATCCCGATTGTTCTACCCGCATCACCGAAATTAGCCCGCGAGATGAAAAAGTATCGGAATGATACCTTCGATTTCACGGTGCGGGATATCGGATTCCTGGATAAAGCAAAAGAGAAATGGCAGGAAGAACAGCGCGGGGTATTAGTCGAAAGTGTTGGAGAAGGCGGCTGGGCAGCGTTATCCCATTTAGCGGTAGACGATCTGGTGCTTTCAGTCAACGGGCAGAAAATAGCTGAACTGGCTGATATGGAAAAGATTATGAAACAGGTTGAAACTGAGAAACCGAATAGTGTGGTGCTGCAAGTGATGCGAGGGATACATAAACTATATATCGAACTGAAACCGAGTTGGACAACGAAATAAATAAACTTGATTACACAGATTCAAGAGCGAAGATTACACAGATTATAATCTCCGCGACCTTTGCGTCTACTTAGCGCTCTTTGCGGTTAGCTTTTATTTTACTGAATATAAAGGGGGTGGAATATGAAAAGCATTAAAATAAGTTTTATTATCGTTTCAATAATCATGTTTATTGCGGTATGCAGTATCCCTGCTTTTGCCGGAACAGAAGAAGTAGCTGCCGGGAAAGAGATTTCCGCTAAATGGCAGAAAGCGGTGGTAACGATTCAGTTAGTCAGCAAACAGCGGGTGTCATATGGCGGCCGGGAATCGAGCGGCGATGAATCGAAATCGGAAGCGATTGGTACCGTTATCGATCCCAGTGGATTGGTAGTAATGTCGCTATTTGCGACCGATCCTAGATCCCGATTTATGGAACTGATGGCTGGCGGCGATGATGAAGAGCAGTATAAAATCCAAAGCGATATCACCGACGTTAAAATCGTTCTCGCTGATGGAACTGAAATCCCATCAAAAATCGTGCTCCGGGATAAAGATTTGGATTTAGCGTTTATCCGGCCGATAGAGAAACCGGCAAAACCGTTAACTGCGATCGATTTAGCGCAAAGTAAATCGGTAGCAATTTTAGATTCGATAGTCGTATTAAGCCGATTAGGCAAAGTCGCCAACCGGGTACCGGCAGTAGCTATCGATATGATACAAGCGGTAGTCGAGAAACCCAGAACCTTCTATATTCCCGGTGGAAAAGCCGATTCTGGGGATTTAGGTGCGCCAGCGTTTGCGATTGATGGGAAAGTTGCTGGAATAATCTTGCTGCGGTCGATTCCAATGGAACGCAGCGCTCGGTTTAGCGGATTAGGTGGTAGTGGTCTGTTACCGGTAATCCTTCCGGCATCGGATATCCTTGAAGTAGCCAAACAAGCACCAACCAGCGCGGCAGCTGCGGCTGCTGAAGAGAAAAAAGCTGAACCGAAAAAAGAAGAAAAGAAAGCCGAACCAAAGAAATAACTTTATTAACTCACACTTTGTTTAATACATATCAGCCTCAATTCCGAATATACCATTTCGGGATTGAGGCTTTTTTATTGGTTCGACGCGTGGTTCCGAGCAAGTTCGCCTAAGGCGAACCTACTTAACGCTTTTAAAATCAATAGCAAAGCAGATTGCCTATTGGGCAATCTGCTATTTAATTTTCGGTTTATCTAACTTCTTACTTCTAACCTCTGACTTCTGTTTTTGCGGAAAGTTTCCTCTTATCTCTATTTTTTCCTCTTAACTAAACTCACATCTCACCCCTTACCACTCTTGACTGATTTTGGAGCTCCTGTCTACGGTCTACTGACTACCGTCGACTGGTTTATATGCTGGCTCAAAAGCAAAGCTGTTCCGATTAACTTTACTCTCACTACAATACGGTTACAGTTTTGTAATAAGATAAAAGAGTTTTAGCTTTTAAGAAAAAATCAGGAAGTTAGAAATGTGGAATATTTATTGTGAGAGGATATTCTAGAAACAGTAAACAAGCATCTATCCCGAATGCTTTCGGGATGCATAAGAGAAAAAAGCTGAACCGAAGAAAATCGATGAAGCCAAACCAATATCTGAAAAGCCAAAAATCTTGGATACAAAAACAACATAATATTTATATTTATTATTTATAAAAAAAGCTATTCAGTCAATTACTTTAATCCAGAGTCGCTTTTTATACACTTATCTGTTTCTCGTTACTCGATATAAATAAAATTGTTGATTTTTTGAATTTTGTAATAGCAAGTAATTTACTGAAACATTTCCATACATGTCTGAATCGATAACTTTCCCGGAGTTGTCTTGAAGAGATAATACTGTATCAGAATTGCAAGAATATAAACCATAAACCAATCCTTGTCCTAAACGATTAAGACTACATAATATTCTTAATCCATCAGGGAAAAATTGATGGAATACTATCTTTTTATTAATGGATTTCATCTCCAAATTTGCATCGTCTAAATTTAATAAGGCTGATTCACCGGGCAACCTAGCTACATCAAATAAATTATTGGGAAGGCTCGATATAAACGCCCTATTTCTATTCGTAGTACATATTACAAACCAATCAATACTTTTTGGCAATAGTTTTAAAACAAGAGAATTATAGGTATTAATATTGATCGTACGCATTTCAGTATGATCATATTTACCTGGGACGCTATAAATATCCGCTGTAAATATTATAGTATCACCATTCCACCAATTGAAATTATCGATTTTATAATATTGAGGAAATCCTAAACTTTGCAGGGGAATGGTATTGATTTGTTTGTTTTGAACGTTGACAATACAAATCGATTTATAGTCACTTGAATTCGGATCAATATTATAACCAATAACCTTTAATCCATTATCTGCCCAATTTGATCGAACCATACCTGGATAAGTCAAATCCTGACGAGTGTTTCTATTCCAGATAATAGTATTTCCTTTTCTTTCTTTAAGCGAATAATAAGAAAAAATAACGGCATTACCATCTCCTGACCAATAAATGTTACCATAGTACATTTTTTCGATAGGAAATATTGTCGGAGAATCATATATCACAGATAAATCGGCTAATTTCAATATCCTTGGATGCTGTTGGAAAATACAGGCAAGATAAGTTTCGTCTGGAGATATCGCTCCTTTTGATATATCAAGAATAGTTCTTTCTATTACGATATTTACCGTGGAAGATACCGCTTCACTAGTTTGCTCTGGTGAAGATAACGAACCGACGCTAGTAGGTTCGGGTGCACGTGAACAGCTAATGAATATAAATAAAATGATAAGTAAAACACTTAATCCCTTATATGCATCATATTGTTGATCTTGCATAAATTAATTTTGTAAGAAATGGTTATAGCCCTACTGTTAATGCCAATGTTCCACATTCTTGTATTGTTTCTTGTAGCTGACCTTTAATACAATCCCACCAACATTTATTATCCCGTCCCCCTATTTCTGGATCTGTGCATTGTAGATTGCATTGATCACCTGTGTTTAATAATTCACATAGCTCCTCCCTACATTGCCAAGCATCCCAACCTTTTTCTAACAGATCCAGAAGATCCTCCCAATCAAACCAATCCCAAAAATCAAGTCCATTTGGATCAATTAGGGTTATAGGATTATTTATTGTATATAAATAAGGATTTAAACCTAGAGGCTCTCTAAGGAGTTTTTTAGTCTTTTTTATGCATCCTTTCGATAGGCCAATATTTATTATTTCCGGATCCCAGGTTATAAACCTTCCTACTTCAGGATCATACCATCGGGCATAAAAGAAATAGAGTCCAATTTCTGGTTCTATTTGTTTAGTTGTCAGGTGCCAGTTTTCAGTTGTCAGGCTGCCGATAGAAGCCAAAATATTGCCAAAGCCTTCTTGGACATAGGAAGCGGTAATCTGACCATAGGAGTTGGTAATGAATTGCACGTTGCCGATTGGGTCGTAATGGAAATATAAATCAGTATTATTCTTCCGTTCGCTGATGATATGGCTGATAACGCCTGGAGCAAGGGTATATACCGCGCTGGTACTGAAATTCGATGAAGTGCTAGCTTTATATTTCTCCAGAATGGTATTGATGCCATCATAGAAGTAAAGAGTGGTATTGTTGTTATACGCTTTCATCACCCGTTTACCCAAAGCACAGTAAGTGTAATTCACGTCAATAGGATATACCGACCAAGCGGTCATCCGATTCTCGCGGTCGTAGGTTAAATATTTAGTCTCAAATCCAGCATCACGATACCATTCGGTACAATTGCCATTTTCATCATAGGAGTAATGATACATTGTACTATTGAGATACCGATACGTTAATTGATTCAGGTTGTTATATGTATAATGGGTTGTAGTATTATTATATATCATCGTAGTTCTATTACCAACTGAATCATACCAATAGGTATATTTGTATGGTGTAGACCCTAATCTTTGTTCAGTAGTTAACTGGTTCAAGGTATCATAGAGGTAATTGGTAGTATTGTTACTTAAATCGACTACTTTAGTCCGGTTTCCATTCTTGTCATAAGTATAATCGAACTGCGCAGGATAAGATAAACTGGTTACCGAAGTCTGAACTGATACCGTGGTTTGCGTTGTTATGGTAGTCTGAACTGTAACAGTTGTGGTTATGGTCACTACAGTATCAACCGCCAAATTCTGGTTAATCGAGAAATTATCATAACGAGTATGACTCCAAGATGCCAGCAATCCTCCATGATGACACCAATTTTCTCCAGCAGTTTCAACCCCTTCAATCAACGTTTCATTTATTTTGGTTACCCATTGCCCAGTCCCTTTATCCCAAAGATATACGGTTCCATAGGTGGTTGCCGATGAAGGACCATATTCGGTTCGAGCATATAATCGTACTCGGTAGGTACTATCAACGGTTAAACTGGTATCACTTACATACGCTACATCATTTAATCCATCTTTTTCACCGAGGTATTTACCTAATCGCCAGGTTAATCCATCAATATCAATCCCAGCATAATAATCGCCATCAAGTAGATATCCACACATACCATAATCGCTTTTACAAATAATATCTGCCGCAATGGTTATTTGACTATAATAATTACCGGTATATTGGGCGATCGACTCCGTACCAGGACTAATAATATCCGCTTGATTATTGGATACCGACCAATCCCCATAGGTCTCAGTCCAGCCAGTACCGAGATTGGTACTATCCGCGCGATTGAAATCATCGGTAAACATTTTGGTAGTCGATGTTGTTATCGTGGTTTGCACCGTTATCGTGGTTTGGTTCGATACTACGGTATCGATAGCTAAATTCTGATTGATCGAGAAATTATCGAATCGAGTATGACCGCCATTGGTTAATAATCCAACATTAAGATACCCGCCTGCAGCCCCACCTATCTGGTCAACCAATATTTCGGGAATCTTCGTTACCCATTGACCGCCATCGAACAGCGATAGGGAAGCATAAATATATAAGGTATATTGCTCGTCCCATTCCGTTCTGGCATCAACGCGAATCATATAGGCGGTATCTGCAGATAAGGTGGTGTCGCTAATAGACGTTGCATATGACCAATTTGCACCTTTATCAATAGATATCCCCAACAACCATAACTGATTCGATACATCAATCCCTCCAGAACAGATATTATCATCACCATCAAAAAACATTAAAAGCCCATTTTGCTTAGTTGTATTATCACTAACACATTTAACCGAAGCTGCTAGAGATACCTCTTCAAAACAAGGATCTTCGTATTCTGCAATTGCACAATTATTAGCGGAGATATCTGCTTGATTATTCAACACCGACCAATTCCCATATAGTTCCGCCCAAGATTCTCCGAGATTGGTACTATCTGACCGATTGAAATCATCAGTAAAATTATTTGATGTTGAAATCAGATAAGTGGTGGAACAGGTATAGGTTGTCGAAGTAGTATATGAAGTGCTCGAGATATATGTCTCGGTAATTGGTGAATATGTTGTATTATAATTATATGTAGTTGAATAAGTATAGGTGGTTATACTATTATAAGTTGTTGTATAGGTATATGCAGTATAAGCCCCAAATGTAGTAGTTAATGTCATCCCATTCAGTAGATAATTATCAAAATGAGCGTGGACCGTATATCCCGCAGAACCAGGAATAGCGGTTGCAGCTAACCCGACTTTTTTCGAATCTGCGCTCGGAATTTCATAGGATATTTTCTTAATCCATCCGTTACTACTATAGTAGTATAAACTATAGATATCATCGCCTTTCCCCGGATTGGGGAATTCGAGTTTCATCCGATATGGCCGGTTATAGGTAAAGGTTTTTGAACTGGTAGTATAATCATTCCAGGTTCCACTTTGGTATCGGCCGATAGCCCATCGATTTGACCATGCACCTGCATAACAGAAATCGGTATCGCTACTATATCCGAAAACAATAAACGCATTCTTCTTATCTGCATCATTATGCATAGTAAAGCAGATATCCACACTAGCCCCGCCGGTTTGGTTGCCCGCAGCGGTATCGATAACTAACCCAATGGTATCCGTGCACTGTATATGCAATTGGGTACTTTGGATACTCCAATCGCTAACCCGTTCCTGCCATCGGGAACCGATATTGGTGCTATCCGGTCGATTGAAGTCATCGGTTGGCCGCCATACTTTAATCTGAGTTAATCGATTATTATTATCATAAGTATAATCGGTAAAAACACTATTTTCATACCATTCTTGGGTCTTTAATCCTAGTTCATTCAAACCATATTGGGTAAACTGATTAAATCCATTCTGAACTAGATATACATGGCCTGCTGCATCATAATAATAAAGGATGGCATTCCCATCCGGGTCGGTCATACTGGTCTTCCTGCCAGCGGCATCATAAGTATACCAGTTTGTCCCTAATCCGCATACTTGCGCCGTCATCCGGCTTAAGGTATCATAATACCAATATACCATCCCGATATTTGGGTCATTCATGGTGGTCATATTTCCAAGAATATCGTAATAAAATCTAACTGTTTGTCCGCCATCGCGATATATCTTGGTGGTCAACTGACTCAAAGAGTCGTAATAATAATCAGTATACTGTCCCTTCCCATCTTGTCGGGTTGTGACATTATCAAATCGATCATAGTAGTAATGATACGAATTATTTCCCGCATCGGTTTCGGTAATTAATCGATTCCGGAAATCATAGGTATAATTGATTTGGTGATTATTAGCATTGGTAATTCGTTTTAAAAGACCGTTAACATAATATTCATATTGGGTAATACCATTCAAGGCATCACTCACCGATGTTAATCGTCGCATAGTATCATAATTATAATATGTTGCTTCCCCTAACGGGTTAACAACACAAGTATAGTTACCGTAGGTATTATAGTAGAATCGCGAAGTCTCATTACTTGGACTAATAACCGTAGTTAACTGGCTATATTGATCATAAAAATATCGGATAGAACGGTTCAATGCATCAGTCGATGAAGTTCGATTACCATATGTATCATAAGCTAACGAATTCTGGGTTCCATTAGGATCTTTTATCCATAATAGGTTCCGACATGTGTCGTATCCATAATAGGTACGATTACCCAGCGGATTTACTGAACATGTTATGACATTATAAGTATCATCAAAATAATAGTAACTAGTATTCCCCGAAACATCAGTTGATGCAGTAACGTTGCCGAAAGTATTATAATAGGTATAACTCGTTTGATTATTTCGAGTTACGATCGATGTTATATTTCCGTACGTATCATGGTTAACTGTCATCGTCTCGCCATCGGAGTATTTTATTCCAGTTACGTTATAGTTATCGGATGTAAATTGATATTCACAACCCCGTAATAGTACACTAGTAGAAGTTTCATATAAAGATACAGAATCTATTCCCCACCAAGTATTTTCAAACTTTGTAATTCTTCCATAAACATCGACAATTTCCGTACAGATGGAATAACCCACAGTAGAATTGTAATCATAAAAATATTGATAAAGCGTGGTCGTCCCACTAAAACTGTCTCGAATGGTAGTTATCTGATGGTTGGTATTGTAGTTATAATAAATAGAATATCCATCCGGATCGGTGATTTGAATTAAGTCACTATCGTTACTATAGATATAAGACACTATCTTAGTACTAGTAGGATCAATTAAGGCTGTTAAATGATTATAGGTATCGTAGAGGAAAGTTATCTGCCGATTCAATGAATCATGGACATTTTTAATGATATTACAATTCGAATCCCGAGCTACAGTGATAATATTCCCATTTCGATCAACAACTTTACTCAACCAACTCGAATAATTAGAATCTTCACTCGTCGGAAAATAAAATTTTGTTCCGGTTTTAAATTCAAGGACCCATTCATTAGTAGAAGTTTGTTTGATTAATTTAGCATATAACCCATAATGATGGTTTACGTTATCAGGAACATAATAATTATTTTCTGGGATAAATCGATATTGATCGCCATACTCATTTAACCAAGCGATTTCGGTCTGCCCTTCTTGTGGTACAATCAAGTGAGTATTATAATTTATCGTCCATTTATTGCCATAAGGATTATTATCGCCAAAGGTATCCGGATATCGTGGTGATACAAAAATCCGTTTAACCACAATACTCCCCCCGCCGGGAATACATGGAATTTCCATTTCCGGAAAAATCGTATAAGTATACTTATTCCCTAAATTTATACCCAATGAAGTTGCACTATTCCCACTTCCTCCACCGATTGATGCCACCGCTCCACCACCTGCTGGTTCATTAGATTCTCGATTTGGTGTTTTAGTAGAATGCGTACGACTACCATTACGACCACCAAATCCAATACCACCACCAAATCCTCCCGCGCCACCACATGGAGGATTACCATTGACATTAGGACAAAAAAAGACGTTTTCAGTTGGCGTATTCCCACCCTGAATGAGAAGCATTTCTGATTTTGTTAGATATATCCCGATATTGGGAATGGAAGACACCAGGATAGATTTGTTTATCTTCGGTTGTTTAGGAGATAGAACCAAGATAGTACCGTTCCAAACCTTTCTAAAATCGGTCATCGACATCTGCTGTAATTTCTGCTCACCATCGAGATAAGCTATATATTGTTTATTAATATCACGGAGAACAATAAAATGGTTTTGATTGATATGGACTATTGCCGGTAATGGAATCTGCGGTAACTGGCTATATTTTAGTTTCAAGGCATATGCCTTAAATCCTTTTGAAGTCGCTGCGGACAATAAGCCGTATAAATTCGTTCCCGATTCATCTGTTTTTGCAATGTTCGCTAATTCGGCAACTTCTGCTGGGATATGATAATAATCACAAACTGATTTTAATGCACTTGGTCCACAGAGTTGGGTAAGCAATTTATTCGATGGAGTATTATTTGTTACTACCGGTTCTTTAACTGTCGTTGATTTTCCTATTGCTGGCAAATTGCTGGTTGATGAAGCGAAAGTCAATCCGCTCTTTTGATATAATCTCTGGGCCTGAATTCTCGCTTCTGCTGCTAAAGAAGAATCGGGATAATTAGCCATAATTCTTTCGGTTGCAATAATTGCTTGTTTATAATTCCCTTGGAAATAATAGATTCGCGCCATCTGTTTTAAAGCATCCGGTGCGATTTTACTTGATGGATTATTTTCGATAAAAGTACTAAATTCCTTCAAAGCTAAATCCCATTTTCCCTCTCGATAATCTAAAAAAGCTAACGTATATAATCCATGCTCATATTGGTTCTTAAATGCAGAATAATTATCGACTAACTGCTGGGCTGCTTTCCGCGCTTGAGGAATTCGGCTTATCATGTGGTTGGTATATGCAACCGCAAATAACGCTTGGGCACCATGTACGGTATTCGGATATTTATCAACCACCTCTTGGAATAAATCTAATGCCAACCAATAATCGAAATACCCTCTTTCGCTAGGAATAAAATCCAGATATAACTCAGCAATGCGTAATTTCGATGCTGGGACTGAATGCGACTCAGGGTATTTAGTCGTTATCATGGCATATCTTTCTAATGCCTCCCGATATTGTTTTTCATTAAACTGGAGTGAATGTGCCATGGTATATTCGACTGCCGGCCGTACCGGACTATTCGGAAATTCATTGATAAATGCGGTATAGGCTTTTTCAACTTGCGCATGATTTTTTAATTCTTCATAACACCGCATGATTTTTAGGTTCGCCACATCGGCATAAGGATAAGCATTGTCATCAGGAATAGTTTTCGTATAAGCATCTCGGTTTGATTTGATGGTTTGGAAATATACTAATGCAGCATTATAATCCTTTTCATTGAACTTGGTTTCACCGGCTGCCCATAGTCCTTCAATAGTAGTAGCGTCAGCGGATATGGGTTGTGCATGACAACTCGTTGATATAAATTGTGTGAATCCTAACAATAATCCAAATGATATTATTACTGGTAAGAACAATGATACAATTAACTGCTTTTCAGCTATTCTATATATTGAGCCACCCATACTTTTTAATGTCGTACTATTGCTTCTCATATGAATCTATCCTCCTGTAGAATTATTTAAAATGATTGTAGCAATTTTTAGAAAATCTGATTTATATTACTGCTTACCATTTTGATTTGTCAAGAAAATAGATATGTCATAATTACTGATTATTTTTCAATTTAGACATATCCTATTTTCGGTTAAAATTGCCTCGGTATCGCGAGGACTAAGGCTTTACCGGCTATATTATTATGGTTATATAAAATACGATTCCCGATATGCCGTCGGACTTTTTCCGACCCTGGCATGGAATTGTTTTGCGAATACTTCATACGACTGATATCCGGTTTCAAACGCGATTTCTTTTACCGGCACATGATCGGTTTGCAGGAAATATTTGGCGAGGTTCATGCGGAGATTAACGATATACTCTTTCGGAGTACAGCCAAGATTCGATTTGAAATTGATATCGATACTCTGATGCGTGATATTAATCGTATCGGCAATATCGGTTACCCGAAACATAGGTAATTGGATATGTTTCTGGATACACGCTAACGCTTGATCTAATGGATCGTTACGATCACAGAATAGGATACGATCGACTTGCGGTCGGAACGTAAACAGGTTCCATGGTTTTTCCAAATAGTGATCGATATGCCAATTTAAAAAAGAAATCGGTATCAATGTTTCCGATTGGTTTGAGGTAAGTACTATTTTCGTTTTCGCATTATGCTGTTTGATATTTTCGATAAATTTAGTGGTTTTCGTTATTGGCGGTGTATAATCATAGATTGCCATCGATGCAGTAGTTTTCTTGGTTAAGGCAACCGCATGCTTGATATACCGCGAAAATAATAGCTGATAATGGTCGCCTAATAATACTTTGGTTATATGTTCCGTCCCGGGTTCGGGGTCAACTACGAGAATTGTTTTCATAAATTACCCTTGATATTATGGATTATTTATTTATAAATACCATACTGCCATTATTCTCTATTTTCCGAGTTAATCCATTATTTCCATTCGGTTTTCCCAGTTTAGCAATTTGCTGTAGCCCGGATAATAACAATTCAATTTCTTGTTTAGTATTAAAATAACCGAATGAAACTCGGACGGTGCCGGCAGGAAAAGTACCGATGGTTTTATGCGCGTCCGGAGAACAATGTAATCCTGCCCGGCAGACGATACCGTATATTTCCTGTAATGCATGTCCGACTTCCATCGGATCGCAGCCCAGGATATTGAATGATACCGTTGCCACCCGGTGTTTTGTTTCTTTCGATCCATACAGCAGGAATTGATTGATATTAGCTGCTTCCTCCAAGAAATATTCGGTTAACTCCAGTTCATGCTGCTGAATTCGGGTTAAGCCGGTTTGTAAAATAAACTCGGCTCCGGCATGAAGACCTGCGATCCCGGGAAGATTAGGGGTTCCGCTTTCGAATTTATCCGGCATCATTTCCGGCATCGACGCTAAATCAGAATGGCTGCCGGTACCGCCATATTTCAAAGGACGCAATGATATCCCTTTAGCCACATATATGCCACCGATACCCGGCGGGCCAAATAACCCTTTATGTCCGGGAAATGCTAGAATATCGATTCCAGCTTTTTGTACATCCAGCCCGACATTCCCGGCCGTCTGGGCAGCATCAACCATAAAATAGATTACCTTATCTTGTGCTAGTTCCCCAACCTCAGCGATTGGATAGAGTGTTCCGGTAACATTCGATGCATGGGTCATAACAATCAATTTCGTTTTCGGCTGGATCGCTTTTTTGATTTCTTGTGGATCGAAATTACCATCAGCATACCCGGGAATTTTGGTTACCGAAACGGCGAGATGGGTTTGGAGATAAAATAATGCTCGTGTTACCGCATTATGTTCCATACTGGTGGTTATCACATGGTCTCCCGGATTCAGAAGACCGAATAACGCTAGATTAATCGCTTCGGTCGCGTTCAGAGTAAAAACGATGCGGTCTGCATAAGGAATATTAAATAATTTCGCTAATTTCTCCCGGGTCTGATAGACCATATAGTCCGCAGCATCATGCGCATTACTCCGGCTATTCGTACCGCATTCTCCACGGAGGCATCGGTCAACTGCTTGATATACTGTTTCCGGTTTCGGATGAGAGGTTGCTGCCTGGTTCAAATAAATCATTGCTTTTCTCCTTTAAAAGGTTTTTTCGCTTTGAGGATATCGGTTAAGGTTAACGTTGTATTCGGTGGAATTACCGATTGTTCAACGTTAATTCCGGACTGTTCAAGAATTTGTTCGATTTGCTCTTTGACTTCAACTTCGAATCGCAACGCATAATCGCAGTTGGTTCTCATCCATACCGGGGGAGGAATCCGATCGAACGATATCCCGGCTTGATGCAACAACTCTTCGGCATGGAATCGGTCATGTTTTGAGATAAAAGTTATTAAACAAAACATAGTTATTTTACCCGATGATTTATTTTTTAATTTTAATCGATCTGTTCCCTGTATAATAAGACGGTAAGACCAGGAAAAATCTTACACAAGAAAATCGGTGATTTTGTATTTTATACTATCTTTAAAATAAAATAGTTATTATGGTATTACCTTTATTTATAAATCTGATTCTCCAAGGGATAAACTTTTTCTTATCTG
>JBHGBB010000170.1:0-8529 GCA_041946755.1 bacterium
CTACAGTCTACGGTCTACGGTCTACTGGTTTTCTACGGGCTGGTCTTGGTTGGAATAACGATATAATTCCCAGAAATCCAGCCGATGGTACCGTTTAATAACTTAATTTTATACCAGTTAGCCGGGATCTTACTTAAAATCTGTACCCGGGTTTTATCAGCTACTTGCGTTACCACCGGACTATTCGCATTCGGTGTAGATAGAATATCAACGGCAGTAATTCGTTTTCCAAGAATACTAACTGGCGGCGTTTTAATGGTGCCAAATTGCGGTGCCGGTTTTTTCGGTGGTGGTGGTACCGGTTTCGGTGGTGGCGGCGGTGGTGGTGGCGTAACGACCACTACCGGTTCTGGTGCCGGTGGCGGTGCTACTACTACCGGTTCTGGTGGCGGTGGTGGCGGTGGCGGTTCCGGTGCCGGAACCGGTTTCGCCGGTTCTACAATAACCGGTTTCTTCGCAGCTCTGATCTGTGCACAGCCGGTGAAAATGATAGCAATACAAATGAATATACTGATGGATAAGATTAAATATCGCAGACTCGATTGCATAATTACCCCCCTAATAGATAATATGAATCGAAATAAAATGAAAAATCTATCTTCTAGACTAGCATACAGATACTTAAAATGTCAAAATCTAGATATGCTATTTAGCTATATTGACAACCGACAATTAACAACTACCAACTATCTTATAGCATCGCGAGAAATACCTGGAATAATTCCAGATAATCGCGAGAAACATATCGAACTGCCGCGTCTCCGGTTCGTTTAACTCCCGGTATCCGGCACGCGCGGTCTGCTTGAAAGGTATAAATAAAATCAAAATCTAAGGTTACCGGCGACTTGAACGTAAACGGTTTAAACTCTTTCTTTCTTTGGATCGCATCGAGCGCAGCATCATGAATCAATTGTTTTACTTTTTCCGGATGGATATTCCGGGCTGAAGTTCTCCCCTGCCCGAATTTTACCGGGACGGTTACTACTTTACCCAATGTCTGTTTCGCTTCTTTCACCAATTTATCATCTCCACAAGCCAGAATCACCGGAACCCCGAAATACCCGGCTACCGCACTATTGATACCGGTTTCGCCATAAGCTTTACCATTAATCCGAATCCGATATACCGACCGTTCGGTATAGGTATGGTCCATCACCGCACCGGCAGTCCCTCGTTTCGCATGATATCCGATGAAGAAAACGAAATCAAACGAGTTATCGATCCCCTGCATCATCGAAAACGGTTTATAATCTCCGGAAATCAGACTCGCTGCCGGATGCAAATCCGCCGGAATAATGTTCCGCATGGTATCATGGGAATCATTGACCACGATTTCTTTCACTCCGGCTTCTACCGCACCCTCGATAGCGGCATTAACCTCTTCAGTCATCAATTTCCGGGATTTATCATAATCCCGGCCATCACGGTTCCGCTGGTCGTTATGTACGATCCCGGAAATCCCTTCCATATCAGCAGAAATAAACAATTTCATAGCAATTTTATTCCTTTAAGGTATTATAAGTGTATTTAATTATGTCTATTGTAACATACTAAAACAAATCGAGTAATATCTCTTTTTCGATGCGCTCATTTTCCTGAACTAAGCGATAACTGATGGCAATCAACTGGTTTTGTTCAGTAACCGGAAACTGCTCATAATGCGATAACTGCTTTTTTATCTTTTCACTTTCCTTATTTAATCTAGCAATCTTTTCTTGTAAAATTTTATTTTTTATTGCGCTACTCTTCGGTATTTTTACCGTATGTGAAATCATTTTCAAATTATTTACTATCGTATTGCGCAATAATTGAGTAGAAATCTCTACCGAAATCCGGGATGCTTCCGCGGGAGATAGCGTTTTTTCGCAAAAAACTATATGCGCAAATTTCTCCGGAATATGGAATTCGGTTTCCAGATTCGCCCAGCTCGAATATCGTTCACCCGAAGTATAGATATTTCGGCAGATGTTGCAACGCCAGACTTCATTGTTTTTCGGATATATACCGAACGCGGTAAATGGGATTTTTAGTTCGATCGACCAAAACTGATCTCCTTTAAACGCTTTCGCCTGCCAGGTAACCTTATTATCCCCGGTAAGTTTATTATTCCATCGCGAGCCGATGGCGTTTACCGCAAAATGATTGTATGCTTTACTCCCTTTAGGGAGCATGAATATTTCACTGCTATCTTCCCTCCAGAGATTATCCTTATCCGGTAATACCGATTTGAGTTTATCCATTTCCGGCTCCAGGCAAATAATCCCCAGATATAAGTCGGTTGCGGTATATCCCATCCTAACCGTAGTTTGTTTGGGAGCTAACTTTAGTTCATGTTCTAATAGGAGAAACTCCGAGGCTATTGGTACAGTCTGCCATGCCGGGTCATCTTGGATGCGGCCATCGATAACCGGTAAGTGTTTTAATCGATAGCAGGGATATGACCGCAATTGTTCCGGCTCAATAGATAGCGGAACGAATACCGCTTTTTCTCTTCCGAGAGCATACTTATCGCTGAGTTGAAAAATATAGGAAACTATTTCCAATCGAATGGTGTCCAAGTCGCGTTTTACATCCAGCATGGCTAGATATTGCTCCGCCTGTTTCGCTATCTGCCGTTTCTTTGCAGAACTAGAATTCTTATTCCGGTCGATAGCTTGTAATAAGGTGGTGAGATAGCGAACATCATCTACCCCTTCCCGATATCCTTCCCAGCCAATCGTATCGATTATACCATCAACAGTCGGATAGGTATAATTATGCTCGCGATATGCCGGATGATCGAAATCGTTCCAGATATCGCCGAAACCATGCTGATAAGCATAGGTTGCCGCACCATCATAATTACTTTTCCAAATAAGTAATCCATAATTTCTACGGTTCACTTCCGGATTTTCCACCCCGCCTTGCGGATTCGCATAACACCAGATTTTATGCCCTACCGAATGCCATTTCGCAGCTTCTTCTTGAGTAGGATACCGCGCACATACCAGCAGGTCTTGCATATCACCTATCAACTCGAAATTACTGTTCTTATATCCGGCAACAAAAACTTTTCCGCCTGCTTGATGGATTTTCTCCCAGGTTGCCCGCTGCGATTTTAACCGGTCTCCGATCGCTTCATCGATACCATAAAAATATACTTCCGGCACCCCATACTGTTTCGCTAAATCAATCACCGGCTTCACTTGATCCGGAATAGACGATAAGGCTGTATCTGAAAATCCTAATCCCAGATAATATAACGGCTGGTTTTTCATGCCAACCGCATTTCGTAACGATAATACTTCTCCCAACATTTTCTCGTCAAAAGGCTGATATACCATCGGATTGGTTACGCCATGCTGATATAAATCCGCCAATTCCTTTTGGAATTGCTCTTTCGATTTCCATTCCGAAGAAATCGACCCTTCTCCTTTCGGATCGAGTTTACCGCGATAATAGATACTCGATGAATAATTGGGTAGTGCTAATTCAATAGGGAATATTTTTAACGTTAACGGTATACTCCTGATTATAGTTCCTGAAGCCGCTATATCTATCTTACCGGTATAGGTACCCGGTTGAGTATTTTCCGGCACTTCGATAGTTACCCATATTTGCTGACTACTGGCAATAGGAATATCAAATGGCAATAATTCCGGACTATCCTTAACCGGAAATTCTTGTAAAGAATATTTCTTAATGCCGCCTTTATCAGTCGTATCACTAATCCAGACATATTTATCTCCTTCCGGGAAAGAAAGCCGAAGATAATTCTCCTGATGTTCATAATCTACTTTAACCAACCGCGTATCATTCAGCAGTAGTTCCGGTACCAGCACTTTATGCCATTTATCCTGATTGATATTCACCCAAGCGCTCCCGGCTTGATACCAGCATTTAACCAATTTTATATCTATATTTTCTGCTGGAATACTTTCTTTTGTTCCAACAAGATTACTCACTTTAAGTTGAACTGCAGTTATCCCTGAATGCGATACTAAAACGAAACTTGCCGGTTCATATTCACCAGGACATGCGGTCATGATAATCGATTGATTAGCCTTATCAGGGATGGAGATATCGGTAGGCAATATCTTATTACTAGTTATTGGAGGAACTACATAATATTGACAATCCTGCATATTTATCTTGCCATCTTGCGCAAATATCGATACGATTAATCCTAATACCACTACCCCAGAACATAGACAAATCCGTTTCCTATTAAACATACAGTTCCTTTCTAACAATTTTGTCAAATATTATATCTTATTATATAGATAAACATAAATCGGCTGGCTGATCAAGAATGAGTTACGATAATCCTTTTATACCACTTGCCGGAATTATCAAGGTTTGATATGGTATTAGTCATGCCATTGACTCCATATCATTTCGGGCCAGTATCTTGGCTGGGACTATTATTCCGCCGGTATTTGGATTTACCGACTTTTATCATCGCTAGTATTATCATTGATATCGAACCTTTTCTGGTAATCGTTTTTAGGCTTAATTATCCGCTGCATGGCATCTGCCATACGTTTTTAGGGGCAGCGTTTATCGGCGTAGTTTTCGCGGTAGTAATGTACAACCTTTATCCTTGGCTTATGAAATACATCCCATTCTTAAAACTCAGCCACCCGCATCCTTTCAAGAAAATCGTAATGAGTTCGATATGCGGTGTCGTTTCCCATATTCTCCTCGATTCGCCATTATATCCTGATATTCTGCCTTTCTATCCCTGGCAATCCAATCCTTTTTATCATCTTGTTTCATCATCAACCATATATACCTTTTGTACCATATCATTCATCATCGGATTCGGTATCTACCTTTACCTCAAACTCACTAATAAAAGCCATAATGTATGATAGAATGGTACTACGTTTTTATTATCTAAATTAAGGAGTATACAATATAGTCAATGGATATTTATAAAGTACTAGGGAAATCGTTTCGTTGCAAATATTGCGGTAGAACGCATCTTATACCAACCAAAAAAGTCTTAATGGAAGAAAATGCATTAATTAAACTTCCGCGGTTTATCGGTTCATTAATTCCGAAAGCCAATACGATTCTGCTGCTCGCTGATGAAATTACTTTCCAGGTAGCTGGAGAAACCTGCACTCAATTACTTAAAGATAAATATCGTGTCGTTTCAACCATCCTCACCCCGAGGAAATATCCGACAGTTCATGCCGAATCTATTTATTTCTCTTCCATCAGAAGAAAAGCGCAAGATTGCGATATTATTCTTACTATCGGTACCGGCAGTATAACCGATATGGGTAAATATATCGGGACCGAACTTAAGATTCCGGTGATTGCAGTGCCAACCGCGCCCTCGATGAACGCGTATACTTCTGCAGTAAGCGCATATATTGAAAAAGGAATAAAAATAACCGCTCCGATTACTCCTGCTCTTGGAGTTATTGCCGATACTAATATCATCGCCAATTCGCCGATGGAACTCATCCAAGCCGGGTTCGCTGATAGCCAGGCGAAATCGTTCGCAAATGCCGATTGGCAAATATCTGCGGTACTATCCGGTGAAACCTTTTGCTCTTTACCCTTAATTCTGTTCAGTTCGGTAGAAAAGCAATATAAAGCGCATGGCGATAGATTAATCAAACGCGATAAGAAGACTATTCTTGCGCTTATGGAAGGGCTGAATTTAGGCGGATTCTCGATGGTCATCGCCGGGAAATCGGCACCGGCTTCCGGTGGCGAACATCTCATCTCCCATTTTCTGGATATGGTCGCCCATAAAAAGGAACTGGATGTTTTCAGTTATCATGGGCTCCAGGTAGGAGTAGGAGTAGTCACCTCCGCCCGGTTGTTCGAACGATTAAGAGAAATCAAATCTCCGCTGATTAAGAAAATTGATTATGATGCAGAATTGAAAAAACTGTTTGGAAAAGATACGGGTAAATTCCGGGATAAATTCAGCAAGAAACTGCCGTATCTAAAAAAGATTGCTGAACGATGGGATGAAATTATCCCGATATTATCGCAGCCACCGGCGTCGAAAGATATTATTAAATATCTTAAGAAAGCTCAATGCCCAACCACATTTGCTGAAATTGGAGTCAATAAAACGTTAGCGAAACAAACGGTTCTGTCCGCTCGATATATCCGAGATCGAATTACGGTTTTAGACTTGGCTACGGAGTTAGGTGTTCTACAAGACGTACTTGAATAATATTGGAAAGGTAACTAATATGCTAAAGGGAGAATTATTAACCCGGTATTCCGGGAATCCGATTCTAACCTATCAAGATTTACCTTACCATGTAAATGCGGTTTATAATCCCGGTGCGGTGAAGTTTGGGAATAAATATGTTCTCATCCCGCGAGTTGAAAATGGCCGGCGGGATAATAGACTCCATGTCGCATTCAGCGATGACGGATATCATTTTAAGATAAACCCTGAACCGATTAAACTCCCTTCCAGCCCGGAAGATGAACTCTGGGAGAAGCATCAATATGACGCCCGGGTGACTTATTTAGAAGGCAGCTATTATATTGCCCATTCGGTGCAGATGCATGGGGAAATCGGTCGAATCGGGTTAATTAAAACCAATGATTTTGTTACTTTTGAGCGGATGCCGTTCTTGACTACTCCTTGGAACCGGAATTGCGCTCTTTTCCCGGAAAAGATTAACGGCAGATATGCCCGGCTCGACCGCCCGATGAATGGGAATATGGCAATGACGTTCGTCACCTATTCTCCAGACTTAATCTATTGGGGTGATGCGAAACCTTTATTACCCGAACCGCAGACCTGGTTTCGTGAAAAATGGGGGATCGGCCCGCCGCCGATTAAAACGAAAGAAGGATGGCTGCTGATAATCCATGGGGTATGGTTCGCCTGCAATTATGTATACCGACTCGGTGTGATGCTCTTGGATTTGGATAAACCGGATAAAATCATCGGCCAATGCCCGGAATTTATTCTTACCCCTCGCGAACCTTATGAACGGACTGGAGAAGTACCGAATTGTGTGTTTTCGAATGGCGCGATACTTGAACCCAACGGAGAGATTAAAGTATACTACGGTGCGGCTGATACCTCTATTTGCCTTGCTACCGGTCAACTTGATGAACTCTTGGTTGCTTGCAATACTGGGATAAAACCGACTGGAAAGACTTTTACCTTTTAACCTTATTATTTTTCAGGATTATATTTTGAATAATAAAAAGATTATCCTCTTAATCATTGTTCTTGCTATCACGCTCGGGATTCTTCATTACAGTATGAATGACCGGCCTACTGATGAAAATATCCAAAAGTATGCCTGGTTTATCAGTAATGCAACGAAATGGCAGGGGAAATTCGCTCCGAATGTTCAACTCGAAATGCTCAACGGCGAGAAATTCAATTTCGCCGACCATATTGGTAAACAAGTAATTGTTCTGAACTTTTTCGCTACCTGGTGTGAACCGTGCTTAAAAGAAATGCCGGAACTGAATCGGTATTATGAAGCTAATAAAGGTAAGGATTTTATTCTTATTGGAATAAACGCTGATGAATTGGTAGAAGAGGTAAGGAAATTTATTAATGAAAAGAATATCCGATTCCCGATAGCAATTGATAAAGGTGATGTACTCCAACAAAAATATGGAATTACTAGTTATCCTACCACCATAGTTATCGGAGTTGATGGAAAGGTAGCATTATATGAAATCGGCGCTATATCCAATGCTCGTATAACCTTCGATAAATTATATAAGAAAAATAAATCCTTATTGGCGAAAGGAACCGGAATCGATAATCCCACCTATATAACGCATGCCGCTAAAGAGAAATACTCTGATGTTATTGATAAACGATATCAAGATGTAGTATTAGAAGGCCGCGCACGAGATTTCGCCAGGAAATTCTATTATTGTACAATTTACCGCGACCGGCCGTTATTAAATTGCCATTGCTATATGTGCAGAAAAATGAAGAGAAAACTGAGTCTGATGCAGTTGGATAACAAAAGCGATGATGAAATATTAAAAGAATTATTCCTGGTTCCCCCAAAGCCGAGAATAACTAATAATGACGATGATTAATGCTGATAATGTTACCGTAACCTTTAGAAAAGGATGGTTAAAGAAGAAAATCGTTGCCTTGGATAAGTTTTCTATGCAAGTCAATCAAGGGGATATCTATGCTTTACTCGGCCCAAACGGTGCGGGGAAATCCACCGCCATGTATTGTTTTCTAGGATTGATTAAGCCGAACCAGGGGATAGTATCGGTATTAAATCAAACTCCGGAACCGGGCTCGAAATTATTCGAGCGCATCGCTTATTTACCTGAAGAGCCGCATTATCATCTCTATCTGACGGTTGAAGAGGCGGTTCGATATTATAATTCGCTATATTCAGAACCGGCATCGCCATCAGCTATCGATGCGGCGATTGATAAAGTCGGATTAAATGAATATAAAGATTTAAAAATGAGTAAATGTTCGAAAGGGATGAAACAGAAAGTCGGGATAGCAGTTTGTCTGCTCAAACGGCCGGAACTGATGTTTCTGGATGAACCGACCCGGGG
>JBHGBB010000171.1:0-8449 GCA_041946755.1 bacterium
CCTTGATCATGCCCTGCTTCCGATTCTTAACCAACTTATAATTCTTAATAAATCCTTCGTTTTTGAGAATCCGGGCGATTTCCAGCTTCATTTTAGAGCTGGGAATTTCGACTTTTTCATGACCTGCAGAACTCGCATTACGAATCCTGGTCAACATATCTGCTATAGGATCAGTCATATTTTCTCTTGTGATGCTATCCTTAAAATTAGAATATACTCTCGTTTACCAACTCGATTTAGTTACACCGACTATCTCCCCGCGTCGGGCTAAATCACGAAAACAAATCCGACACATATCGAATTTACGTAGATATGCACGTGGACGACCACAAAGTGGACATCGGTTATACTTCCGAGTGGTAAATTTCTTTGTTTTTAATGTTTTAATTCTTAATGACTTCTTAGCCAAAATTCTATTCTCCCATTATCAAGTTAAACAACGCACTTATTTAACAACAATTTTTATGAAGCGGCAAAAGGCATCCCAAGATAACGAAGTAATTCGCGCGCTTCTGCATCAGATTTCGCTGAAGTTACAATGGTAATATCCATACCTTGGGTGCGCACCACTTTATCTAAATCTATTTCCGGGAAAATAACCTGTTCCCGGATACCTACGGTATAACTACCTCGACCATCAAACGAATTCGGTGGTACCCCGCGAAAATCGCGAATACGAGGTAATGCGATATTCACCAACCGGTCAAAAAATTCATACATCCGATTACCGCGTAAGGTTACTTTGCAACCTACCGGCATTCCAGCTCGGATTTTAAAATTTGCAATCGATTTTTTTGCTCGCGTAATTACCGGTTTCTGTCCAGTAATTTGCGTGAGATCGTGAGTTGCGGCATCAAGCAATTTAATGTCTCGGGAACCTTCACCAACTCCCATATTCACGACGATTTTCATTAATCGGGGCGCTTCCATAACATTCTTATAACCGAACTTGGTGCTTAATTCCTTAATGATTTTATCCCCATAGATTTTTTTTAATCGCGGGACTTTTCGAACGATATTCTTTTTTTCCTCTGCCATGATTAAGCCTATACCTTTAACTCAGTTACCCGATTTTATGTTGTCTATCGGTAGACTGAATAATAGAATTTTCCTGTTATTCTTCTTTTCCCAACGTTTCTCCACATTTCACACAGATTCGCGTTGGTCGACCTTCAACTTTAAGAAGTCGGGTTCGTCGAGGTTGATTGCATTTCGCACAATATAATCCCACCTTCGCTACATTAAGTGGTGACTCTTTCTCAAGAATTCCACCTTTGGGATTACTCTGGGTTGGACGGCTATGCCGTTTAACAAAATTAATCCCCTCAACGATAATGCTCCGTTTTTGCGGATAAACGCGAAGTACTTTACCACGCTTCCCTTTATCTTTTCCGCTTAAGACTACAACTACATCACCTTTTCGAATATGGAGTTTTAGAACTTTCACTGTATATATCCTTTTATCTAAACTAGACAACCTCAGGGGCTAAGGAAATGATTTTTAAAAACTTCTTTTCCCGAAGCTCTCGTGCTACCGGCCCAAAAATACGGGTTCCGCGAGGTTCCATCTGATCGGTAATTATAACTGCGGAATTGCGGTCGAACCGTATCCAAGACCCATCACTTCGTTGATATTCTTTAACCGTTCGCACCACAACCGCTTTAGCCACTTCACCTTTTTTTATCATCCCCTCTGGGATAGCATCTTTCACCGCGACGATAATAATATCGCCAATCCGAGCGTAACGGATTCGTGAATGACCTAAAATCCGAATACATTTTACTTTTCGTGCTCCAGTATTATCAGCTACATCTAAATTTGTTCCTACTGGGATCATTGCAGGCTACCTCAAATCACACCCGAATTTAGTTCGGGTTCAAAGATATTTATATTACTCCTATTACCTATTACACGGCTACTTCAACCGTACTACGTTGTATAACCTTAACCACTTTCCATCGTTTCATTTTAGATAGCGGTCTAGTTTCTTTAATAAGAACCGTATCGCCGGGTTGTACCGAATCATGTTCATCATGCACATAAATCTTTTTCGTCCGAATCGTTCTTTTTTCAAGAACGGGATGACGAACTAACCGCTCGATACGGACTACTGCAGTTTTCGCCATGCCTTTTTTCAGGACAATCCCGACCTGTTCTTTGCTACTACTTTTAGATTTCACGTTAGCTTAATCTCCTAAACTTCGGAATAATTACTCTTACTTGTTTTCTCGATCGTAACCTTACCGACCGAAAAACAATACTTATTTCTTCGCTGATGTCGCCGGAATTGTTCGTTCTCGGATTACGGTCTTAATCCGGGCTAAAATCCGGCGGGTATTGCGTAACTGTCGCGGATTCTCCAATTGCCCGGTCGATTTCTGAAATCGCAATTTGACAATCTCATCGATGGCATCATGATATGCTTTTTCTAATTCTACTTCGCTTAATTCGCGAATATCTTTTATCTTTTTAACGTCCACAGATTTATCCTCTTTTCCCAGACTACCGAGAAATAAACCGGATTTTTATCGGCAACTTATGTCCGGCCAATCGTATCGCTTCTCGCGCAACGGTTTCTTCCATACCATCCATTTCGAAGAGTATCCGTCCGGGTTTGATTACTGCTACCCAATACTCAGGGGCGCCTTTTCCTTTACCCATTCTAGTTTCAGCCGGCTTTTTCGTTAACGGTTTATCCGGAAAAACACGAATCCAGATTTTTCCGCCTCGTTTAATATGTCGAGATAAAGCTACTCGAGCGGCTTCTAATTGGAAATTATACACCCAACCACAGACTGTTGCCTGCATCGCATATTTACCAAAATTAAAGTCTGCTCCCCGATATGCGACCCCGCGCATCCGTCCTTTTTGTACTTTTCGATATTTAATTCGTTTTGGCAATAACATAGCTTATCCTGATAGAAAAATAATAATTGAATCCTTAATACCTTAACTGGCTTTTGGAGCCTTGGTATCTATGGGCTGTCGAATAGTTTCTTTGTATACTTCACCATTAAATATCCAGGTTTTTACTCCTACCTTACCATACGTGGTATTCGCTTCGGCGGTGCCATAATCTATTTTCGCTCGTAATGTATGTAGCGGTACCCGTCCTTGCCGATACCATTCATACCGTGCCATTTCTGATCCATCCAGTCGGCCTGAGCATGCTACTCGTATTCCCTGGGCACCTAATTTTATTGCTGAAGTTACCGCTTTTTTTATCGCCCGTCTAAATCCAACTCGTTTCTCCATCGCAGCAGCTACACTTTCAGCAACCAACTGGGCATCCAATTCCGGTCGTTTAACTTCAACAATATTGATAAAAATCTGCTTATTGGTTTTTTTCTCCAATTCACCGCGGAGTTTCTCGATTTCCGCCCCTTTCCGACCGATGATAATCCCCGGTCGAGCAGCATGAATGTTAATCCGCGCACGATTTGGCGTTCGCTCTACTTCAATACGAGCGATCCCGGCTTGATACAATTTTTGCTTGATAAATTTCTTGATCGCAAGATCTTCATGCAAAAACGTGGCATAATCCTTCTTCGAATACCACCGTGATCGCCATGTTTCGGTTATACCTAATCTTAATCCGATGGGATGCGTTTTTTGTCCCATAACAATTATTCCTTTATTTAGAATCTATTTGGTATCTAATATTACCGTTATATGACTGGTACGTTTATGAATACGACTTGCCCGACCCATAGCACTAGGCCGCCATCGCTTTGCCCAGCGGACCATCGGACCCGGTCCCAATCGAAGCTCTTTGATATAAAGACTATCTGAATCCAAATTCTTATCTTTATTCTGCGCGTTCGCCATTGCAGACCGAATCAGTTTCTCTAAAATCCGCGCTCCTCGATTTGGAACAAACGCTAGGATATCGAGCGCTTCACTAGCTTTCTTCTTACGTACCAAATCTAATGGTAATTGCATTTTCGTTATCGAAATGCGGGTATAGTTAGATTTCGCTGAAAACATTACTATCTCCAAAAAGCTTAATGTTAATCTTGATACCTTGTTCCGGTATCTTTTATCAAGGTGATCATTTCACCTTGGTCGAATTAATCTTAATTATTTTATTGCTGTTGACCGTTCTGTATGATGCCCATGCGCACGGAATGTACGGGTTAACGAAAATTCACCAAGTTTATGCCCGACCATATTTTCGGTTACATAAACCGGGATGAATTTCTTACCATTATGTACCGCAAAAGTATATCCTACCATTCGCGGAGTAATCGTACTCCGTCGTGCCCAAGTTTTAATTACCGTCTTTTCACCGGAACGATCCATTTTTTCCAGCTTTTTAATTAACTTCTCGTCCACATAGGGACCTTTTCGTAATGAGCGACCCATAATTTGTTATATCCTAAATAATTACCGTTATTTCTTTCTTCGACTAATAATCCATTTACTTGTAGCCTTGTTTCTTCTGGTTTTATATCCTCGAGTCGGTTGTCCCCAAGGAGTTACCGGGTTTCGACCTCCGGATGTTTTTCCTTCTCCACCACCGAGTGGGTGATCGATCGGATTCATTGCTACCCCACGAACGCTGGATCGAATCCCTAACCATCGGGTTCGACCGGCTTTGCCAATCGATATCGTTTCATATTCCGGATTACCTACCTGACCGATAGTCGCTCGGCAATTCTGATTCACCAATCGGATTTCACCGGAAGGGAGTTTGACATGGGCATAATCCCCTTCTTTCGCAATCAGGGTTATGCTGCTACCGGCACTTCGTGCTATCTGACCGCCTTTACCCGGTTTTAATTCGACGTTATGAATTGCCGTTCCTGCCGGAATTGCTCGTATTGGTAAACAATTTCCCGGCATAATCGGAATCTCAATATCTTTCCCCGAGATAACTTTTGCCCCTTCTTTTAATTCTAACGGGGCAATAATATATCTTCTTTCGCCATCGGCGTAATGTAATAATGCAATGTTTGCCGACCGGTTCGGATCATATTCAATTGCTGCAACTTTTGCTTCAATACCGTCTTTATCGCGTTTGAAATCGATAATTCGATATTTCCGTTTATGGCCACCGCCGATATGGCGTGTGGTAATGCGACCGGTATTATTTCTTCCACCGGTTTTAGGTAACGGGCTTAAAAGCGATTTCACCGTTCCAATTGGTTTCTCGGATTTGTACACTAATGTTGTTCTCCAGCGAATTCCTGCTGAAGTTGGTTTATACGATTTTAATGGCATATAGCATTACCTTAAATAAACTCGATTTTTTCGCCTGGTTTCACCGTTACGATAGCTTTTTTAATATCGGCTTTTTTACCTAATCTGCCTCGAACTCGACGCCATTTCCCTTTAACCACAACGGTGTTGATGGCGATAACTTTAACCTTAAATTGTTTTTCAACCGCTTTTTTTATTTCGATTTTATTCGCGGCTAACGAAACGATAAAGGTATACTGATTACTCTTTGTTGCTAATTGCGTACTCGACTCGGTTTGATACGGTCGAATGATGATTTCTTTTGGAGTAGTAAATGCCATAACGTTTGTTTCCTTAAATGACCATCAGGTTTATTCAAACTACCCTAATTGAACCTGGATTTTTTCTAGTGCTGCTTGGGTAAAAATCAAGGTATTATATTTCAATAAATCGAAAACATTGATATTATTAACTTGGATTAATTTTGTATCCCGAAGATTCCGGACCGATTTTTCAGCTTTTTCTTCCGCTTTATCGGTAATGAACAATACGCTACCATCGATTTTTAGCGCTTTAAACAATTCCGTAACCTGCTTGGTTTTAATCTCTGGGAAATCAAGATTATTTAAGACGATAATCGCTTTATCTTGTGCTCGTGTCGCCAGAGCCGACTTTAACGCCAACTCGGTTTTGGTTTTGTTAAACGATTGCCGATATGATCTCGGTAACGGACCGAATAGAACTGCGCCACCAACCCATAACGGTGACCGATTCGATCCGACACGGGCACGACCGGTACCTTTTTGCCGCCATGGTTTCGTTCCGCCACCACTGACAAACGCCCGGGTTTTGGTTGAAGCCGTACCGCTTCTTCGATTGGCTAATTGTGCAACCACTTTTTCATGGAGCACCGCCGTGTTAGGACGAATTGCAAAAATCTCGTCTCTTAACGCTATCTCACCTACAGCTTGTCCTGATATATTATGAATAGTTATATTGCTCATGATAATACCGTACTCTACTTTTTAACGGAATGTTTTATTTCGACGATACTGGAATTACAACCCGGAACACTACCTTGTATCAAAATCAGATTTCGTTCTGAATCGATTCCGCGAACGATCAATCCTAAAATCGATACTCGCTCATCACCCATATGTCCGGGTAAGGTTTTCCCTTTTAGTACTCGTGACGGATCTGCGCTACAACCGATAGAACCCGGTTCTCGATGAAACATCGATCCGCGAGATGCGCGACCGCCTTTCCAATTATGCCGTTTCATACCACCGGCAAATCCCTTACCTTTACTTGTTCCCGCAACATCGACCTTTTCGCCGACTTTAAATATCTCGATACAAGTAACTTTTTGCCCGAGTTTAACCGAGTCTTTTCCGGTCATCCGAACTTCATGAAAATGATTGATCGGTAGATTCTCTATTCCCGCTTTTTTTAAGATCCCTTTAATCGGACCGTTGACTTTCGGGATCGATTTCGATTGCGGATAACTGAATCCTAATTGAACGGCATCAAATCCTTCTTTAGCTATTGATTTAATTTGAGTGATATATCCCGGCCCGGCTTCGATAACCGTTACCGGTATCATTTCACCGGACTCGGTGAAAATCTGGCTCATTCCTATTTTTTTACCTAAGAATCCTGAAAACATAAGTGTACTCTTCTATTCTATATAAAATCGTTATAACTTTATCTCAACATGAATACCCGCTGGTAAATCAAGTTGAGTTAACTTATCGAGCGTTTTCTGCGTCGGATCTACTATATCTAACAACCGTGAATGTGTTCTCATTTCAAACTGTTCCCGCGATTTCTTATCGACATGCGGAGAACGGAGAACGGTATATTTATTGATTTTTGTCGGTAAAGGAATCGGGCCGACTACCTTCGCACCGGTATCCATCGCTACCGCAACAATCTGTTTTGCAGAACGATCTAACAATTCATGGTCGTACGCTTTTAATCTGATCCGTATTTTTTGATTTATCGGTACCATAACTGGATTTTCTTCCTAGACTTCTTGATTTATTTACTATTTAATGATTTCGCTAACGACACCTGCACCGACGGTATGCCCGCCTTCGCGGATAGCGAATTTCAAACCTTTTTCGCAGGCGATGGGCGCGATTAATTCGATATCCATCTGGACATTATCCCCCGGCATGACCATCTCCCGGCCTGCGGGTAACTGGGCGACTCCGGTAACATCGGTAGTCCGGAAATAGAATTGCGGCCGATATCCGGTGAAAAATGGGGTATGCCGACCACCTTCATCCTTGGTTAAGATGTATACTTCCGCTTTAAACTTGGTATGCGGGGTAATACTTCCGGGTTTGGCTACGACCATCCCGCGTTCGACTTCATTCTTATCTACCCCACGCAGTAATAACCCGACATTATCTCCCGCTACACCTTCATCTAATATCTTCCGGAACATTTCTACTGAGGTACACACCGATTTCTTGGTCTCGGCCTTGATTCCGACTAATTCGACTTCCGTGCCCGGAACAATCCGGCCTCGTTCCATCCGCCCGGTAACCACGGTCCCTCGACCGGTAATGGTAAACACGTCTTCAACACTTAATAGGAAGGGTTTATCCACTTCCCGTACCGGGTCTGGAATGAAACTATCTACTGCATCCATTAATTCCCAGATACTCTTACACTGCGGGCAGGCTTTATCGGTACATCCATGCTGTAACGCTTTAATCGCACTGCCCCGAATAATCGGGGTCTTATCCCCCGGAAATTCATACTTGTTTAATAACTCCCGAATCTCTAACTCCACTAAATCCAATAGTTCCGGATCATCAACTAAATCGACTTTATTGAGGTAGACCACAATCGCCGGAACTTCTACCTGCCGCGCTAATAAAATATGTTCCCGGGTCTGTGGCATCGGACCATCAGCCGCACTGACCACTAAAATACTGCCGTCCATCTGGGCCGCTCCGGTAATCATGTTCTTGATATAATCATGATGACCCGGGCAATCAATATGGGCATAATGCCGTTTCCCGGTCTGATATTCAACATGCGATAAGGCCACGGTGAGAATCTTGGTCGCATCCCGCCGGAACATCTTGGCGTCCGCTTTGGCGACATCATCGTAACTCTTCGCCTCGGCTAACCCACCAGCCGCTAAACATTTCGTGATCGCTGCCGTTAACGTCGTCTTCCCATGATCAATGTGTCCGATCGTACCGACATTCACATGTAACTTCGTCCGCTCAAACTTCGCTTTCGCCATAA
>JBHGBB010000172.1:0-8386 GCA_041946755.1 bacterium
CCAGCGCCGCATGCGCTAACATACTTGCCGCATCAATCGTCGCGGCTGAACTTTTGGGCGTGAAATAGAATCGCGGTTGCGTATCCAGACTTAACGGAGAAATATAACTTGCGGAATTGTTATGCGAGACCTTGATATAGGTCCCCCCGTCGGTAGTATCCTGCATATGCATCACCCAATCGAGTTCCCATTTAACTTCATCCAATATATCCGGAATCCCGTTCCCGGATTCGGGGATATTAAAATCATCGGTAAACACTTCTGAATTTAAACTATATGCAGTTAATAATTGGTGTACTGGACTTACTGCATAGGTTACATATTTATTGATATCGCCTGCATCCATCCACCCTTTACTCATATCCTTGATTTTCGCGGGATTCGTTTGGTCTTGAATATCGCCAGCTGCAGTATCGGCGGCAAGAGAAAATCCATCAGCCCAAATAGTTCCCGCATATTGCGTGGGATGTGCGATATTTAACCGCTGATAATAGTACATTTTACAAGCGGCTTTCAGGATATCTTTATAAATATCCGGAGCGATTTTAAAATAGTATGACCGTACCTTATTTACGGTATCATAAACATAGAATTCACCGGTATCGCGAACCGGAGTGAACTCAAACCACCAGCCGCGGTCCCCGGATTGAAAATGGGTACTGCCACTATTCCATTGGACTGGTGAACCTTGATATTGGATAGTATTATCACTTTTTCTCCGAACCTGATAAACGTTTCCTGGAATAAAAAAATCGGTAGAATTAAATCCTACTTGCGGATCGGCAATAACTGCAACTTTGGTATCACTTGGTCGATATCCAAACTGGTCGATAACAATATATTTCTGAACTTGTTGCGCAGATACAATTGGGATGAGATATAGTACTCCCAAAATACAAATCATAGTTATCGTTTTGAAGTCAGTCTTCATATTTGGTTTCAATTCTATCGTAATTATATTGATTAATTTATGGTTATATAGCAAACTGCATATTATGCAGTTTGCTCAATCAGTTGTCAATTTTCCTTGTCCTTGAGCAAGTTGCAAAATTTGCAACTTGCTCTTGGCATTGATTTTTAATGAGTTATCCTGCGCAAAAAGTAAGGTCAACTATATAACCTGTTCTTTGACATCGATATTGTAATTCGTGATGAACTTGATATAGGTTATTCGGATCAGATTGCAAACTTTGCAAACTGATTTAAGTCAACCTCGATTTTGTTTTGTATTTTATGAGGTATTTTATTGATATATATATAGTTAACTTCGATTTTAATCGATAATTGGCTCTTATTTGTTACTGGCATACAACCCGAATTGGTCCGACCAATTCGGGTTATACTCCTTTAATACCCTAAGACCAAGCTAAGGTCAAAACGAATTAGAGTTCTATACTAATTCTTTTCGAATCTTTCGCTGGAATAACCAGAATTCCTTTCGGTTCGGATTGAATTGTTGCATCCTTACAAATTACTTGCTTGATTCCAACTAATCGAATCCGCAAGGCTCCACTTTTAGTGGCAATTACATTCAGTTTCTTGCCATTACGGGTAACTTCAATTTTCAATGCCTCTTTACCATAAAGATCCGGAACTGTTGCTGTAACCTTTTTATTATCTTCAAATTGATAGATTTCGAAGGTTACTCCGTCAGCATACGCATAATCTGGTTTGGTATCGATTTTCCCAATCGCTAGAACCGTATTTGGACGGACATATAACGGTAATCCAAAGAAATCATATCGCTCACGATACCAGCGCGGTCCTTCAACCACTTTGCCAGTTAATAGATGTGTCCATTTCCCTTCGGGAATATAGACATCTACTTTACCGTCTTTACTAAACACCGGAGCGACTAACAAGGATTCACCAAGCATATATTGCCGATCGAGAGCATCGCACCCCGGGTCATTCGGGAATTCGAGTATCATTGCCCGAAGCATAGGAGTTCCGGTTTCATGCGCTTCAACAGCTTTCGCAAACAAATAGGGCATCAATCTGCATTTTAGTTTGGTGAAATAACGAAGTACATCTACCGCTTCTTCATCGAACAGCCAAGGGACCCGATATGAACTATTTCCATGCAATCGGCTATGGGAAGATAATAAGCCGAACGCGCACCATCGTTTATATACCTCAGCGCCGGCAGTCTGTTCGAACCCGCCAATATCATGGCTCCAGAACCCGAATCCGGATAATCCAAGCGATAACCCACCGCGTAACGTTTCTGCCATCGATTCAAAGGTAGCGGTACTATCCCCACCCCAATGCACTGGAAACTGCTGCCCACCAACCGTCGCTGACCGGGCGAACACTGTCGCCTGCCCTTTTCCCAGTTTACCTTCCAAAACTTCGAACACGGTCTGGTTATACAAATAGGTATAAAGATTATGCATCTTAACCGGGTCGGATTGATCGAAATAAGCCACCTCTTCAGTAGGAATTTTTTCCCCGAAATCGGTTTTGAAACAATCGACGCCCATATCCAATAATGCCCGGAGTTTATCTCCGAACCATTTACAAGCATCGGGATTGGTGAAATCGACTATTCCCATCCCTGACTGCCATTGGTCGGTTTGCCAAACATCGCCATTCGGCCGTTTTAAAAGAAATCCCTTTTTCTTCCCTTCATCAAATAAGGCCGATCGTTGGGCAATGTATGGATTAATCCAAACGCAGATTTTTATGCCCCTACTCTTCAATCGTTTCAGCATCCCTTTCGGGTCCGGAAAAACCTGGTTATCCCATTCGAAATTACACCAATGCATCTCTTTCATCCAGAAACAATCAAAGTGGAATACCGATAACGGGATATCCCGTTTCGCCATCCCCTGGATGAATCCGGTAACCGTTTTTTCATCATAGTCGGTAACAAATGAAGTGGTTAGCCATAACCCAAAACTCCATGCGGGAGGTAATGCCGGCCGGCCGGTTAATGCCGTATATCGATTCAATACTTCTTTCGGCTCAGGGCCATAAATCAAATAATAGTCTAGCGATTCGCCCGAAACACTGAATTGAACCCGTTCAACCTTTTCAGAAGCCACCTCGAATGAGACTAATTCCGGATGATTTACGAATACTCCATACCCACGATTGGTGATATAGAACGGGATGTTTTTATATGCTTGTTCGCTACTGGTTCCTCCATCTTGATTCCAGATCTCAACTATCTGCCCGTTTTTAACGAATGGCGTAAATCGTTCACCTAATCCATAAACACATTCCCCTACTCCTAACGCTAATTGTTCATGGATATAATTCCCATCCTGGGTCTCGATATACCCTAAATTCTTCCAACCGCTATTAGTGATACTACGTTTACCGTCAATAAACTCTACTTTCCAACCGCCGGATTTCGATACCCGAACTGATACCTGCCCACTGGTTAACGTTGCCGCTTGCGGGGTATTAGTAATTTTCACTTTCGGTGGTTTAGTTCGGTTAATTCTGAATTCAGGATTGCAAGGTTGTACACCTGTAAAGTGCGCGATTTGTACCCGGATAACATTCTCAATTGGAGATGAAAAGCGAATGGTTAATAACGGCATGCCTAAGGTATCTCCCCGATGATTGATCGGCCTTGTTGCTGCATAGACTACGAGTGCATCCGGTTCAAGTTTAACTTCATGCACCTGGGTCGCAAAATGCGCTCTAATTCCCGACCGTATTTGCCAAAATCCGTCAGTAAATTTCATATAATAACCCCCTAGACTATGTTTGCTCTTTGTTGAGTAATTTATTTGAAAATGCCAAATATCACCTATAAAATTCCAAGTTCCAAGTTCCAAATTCCAAATAAGCCCCAAATACCAAATTCCAAACAAAACCATCAGAACGTTTTTAATTTAAGCATTGGACATTTGGAATTGATTTGTCCGCCTAAGGCGGATTGAACTTTGAGCTTTGACATTTACATTATATTTCTCCCTTTCTAATGGACTTATTAATAATCTTATCGATAATAGGTTTCTTTAGAATCATCGCATCTTTAACGCTCATCTTCCCTAATTGCGCTAATTCGATTCCCGATTGGATGGTATCGTATACCTGTTTCGAATAGGGATATCCTTTTTGCGCATAAGTATATTCCAGCATCGATTGCATATACAGGTTCACATGTTCCGGCATAATCGGCTGCTGCATAAACACCGGCGACATCGCTAAATCTTTCCGAGATGGCATGGCGACTCCCCATTGCGCCTGTAAGATTTGCGCTTCTTCGCTATAACATAAGAATTTTAATAGTTCATACGCTTCTTTAGGATGTTTGGTTCGACTCGAAATCGATATCGGTAATCCCAGGAGACTGACTTTATTCCCGACTTTTCCTCTTGGTACATTAACAATATCCCATCGGAATTTGATATCTTTATGATATCCGGCAAACGTCCAGGGCCCGGTTAAACTTGTTGCCAGGAATCCATTCAGAAACAAATCACCACCCATCCCCGAAGCTTCCGACGGTAACGGGGCGACATGATATTTTAATGCTAAATCAACCCACCATTGCACCGCATCATAGAATTCCGGGTTGGTAATCCAGGTCTCTTTCCCATCCGGACTCAGCGGCTCGGTACCATTCATATGCACCACATCATTCCAATAATATCCGCCACCGCTGCCGCCGGTACCGAACTGATCTATCCGGCCATCGCCATTTTTATCTTTCGTAAGCTTTTTACATAAAGTTAGGAAATCGTCCCAAGTCCAGTTGGGGTTTGGATATGGGACCTTAGCTGCATCGAACATATCTTTATTATAGACATAAAACAAACAGCATACATCCCGAGGCAGCGCATATAATTTCCCTTGATACGAGCAGATTTCTAACGCATGAGGAAAATATTTGGTGGTATCGATATTCGGATCATTCGCTACTGTCGAAGAGATATCCATCAGGATATTGCGAGACGCATAAAACGGTAAATCGCCGGTAATATTCCAAAATACATCGGGTGGAATCCCCCCGACATTTAATACCAACACTTTCTCGGTATAACTGTTCCAGGGCGCATTAATTACCTTAATTTTAATGTTCGGATGGGAATCGGTAAACTTATTTAATAGTTTTTGGTCCCATTCGAATCCTTCCCCGCCGTTAAAGGTACAAAACCGCAATGTAATCGGTTCAGCAGTCGAAGGCTTATTATTATTGCAAGAGAGAAAAGAAAAAAGAAGGAATAACGAAAGGAGAATTAATCCAATTTGCTTAACCATCATATTAATAAATTAAATTAAGAATTAAAAAAGAAGAGTGAAGAATTTAAAACCTTTTTAACCGATTCACGAGATATTTTTTTATTTATAACTCTTAATTCTTAACTCTTAATTCTTAATTAAATAAATCTAGCCCTTCGTGCCGGTCAGCGCAATCCCTTGGATGAAATACCGCTGGCTGATGAAGAATAAAACGATTATCGGCAATGTCATTAAGGTAGACGCTGCCATCAGGGGACCCCAAGGAGTTTTCGTTGCATACATGCCTTTAAACAGGTTTAATCCGATCGCTAAGGTGAATTTCTCGATATCCTGCAAGTAGATTAACGGACCCATAAAATCGTTCCACATATATAAGAACGAAAATACCATAACTGTTAACAATGCCGGTTTCGATAGCGGTAGGATTATCTGCCAGAATATCCGGAGTCGGCCGGAACCATCGACTATCGCTGCCTCTTCCAACTCTTTCGGTAAGGTTAAGAAGAACTGGCGAAGGAGGAAAATATTAAACGCACCACCGCCGAAATATGCCGGGATGATTAACGGTTTGAAGGTATTAATCCAGCCGAGTTTCTGGAAGATCATAAAGACCGGGATCATGGTAACTTGCGGCGGTAACATCATAGTTGCCAGGAGAATGGTAAATATAACGGTTTTCCCCGGAGCGCGGAGCCGGGCAAATCCATACGCACATAACGCCGAGGTGAATAACGCCCCGATGATATTGAAGAAAATAATATATAAGGTATTATAGGTAAACCGAACCATCGGCAACCGAGGGATATTCGCCCAGGTTAATTGCAGGTTCGGGTCTTCGGATAGAGATACTAACGCATCCCGATAATTCGTCCAAACCCATGGATGCGGTATTAAGGTCGGCGGAAACGCTAAAACATCTTTCGACGCTTTAAATGAGGTGCCTAACAGCCAGAGAAATGGAAATAGGAAAATCAATGACCCGCCAATTAATAAACTATAGATAATCACTCGATAGAATTTAGGTTGCATACCTTAGCTATTTCGCCTCCGTTCCGAATTCGTAATAAACTCGTTTACCGACATATTTGAATTGGATTAAGGTGATGATCAGTATAATAACAAACAGTATCCAGGCTAACGCACAAGCATACCCCATCTGGAATTCGCGAAATGCTTTGTTATAGATATAGAATACATAGAATAAAGTCGAATCGGCTGGACCGCCTAATCCATTCGACATAATAAACGCTTGGGTAAACGTCTGGAGAGCACCGATCATACCCATAATCAGATTAAAGAATATAACCGGTGACATCTGCGGTATGGTAATATGCCAGAACCGATGCCAGCCATTCGCGCCGTCAATCGCCGCCGCTTCATATAACTGTTCCGGAATACCCTGCAATCCGGCGAGATAGATGATCATACCGCCGCCTAATCCCCATAAACTCATGATGATTAACGCCGGTTTCGACCATGCCGGGTCAGCCATCCACGGTGGCGTAGGTAGATGTAATCCATGGAGCACGGCATTTAAAAGCCCGAAATCGGGATGCAATATCCAGAGCCATAACATCGTCCCGGCCACCGCCGGAACGATTGAAGGGAGATAAAACGCTGTTCGGAACCAGGACAATCCTTTAACTTTGGCATTTAATAATAGCGCTAATAGAAATGACCCGATTAATCCTAAGGGTACCGTAAACGCCGTGAAATAAAGCGTATTCCATAACGCTTTCCAGAAAAAGGGATCGTCGGTAAAAATCTCTTTATAATTCGCTATCCCGACCCACGCCGGACGGGTTAAGATATCCCAATCGGTGAACGCCATAAAAAATGAGGCGAGCATCGGCCCGACGGTAAATATCAATAACCCTAAGACACAAGGTGAAATGAATAGATAACATGCAATCGCTTCCCGTTTCTCAATCGAAAAAGATTTCATTTTGTACCCTCTAATAGTTTTTCTCGTTCAAGTGCTTTTCGCATAATTTTATCGATAATCGGCTTTTTGGCTAGCAACGCATCTTTCGCCGATATTTTACCTAGATTAATCAAATCGGTTGAGCTGGTAATCTGATCTTCTACCCGTCGGGTATAGGTATACATATACGGAGCATATGTATATTCTAGCATGGACTTCAAATAGAGATTCAAATGCGGCGGCATAATATCCTGACCGGTAAATACCGGGGATAATGCCAAATCGCGGCGGGATGGTGTAGCGATTCCGAGTTTGGCTTGCAGCGATTGCGCTTCCACACTATAGGTTAAAAACTTTAGAAGTTCATACGCTTCTTTCGGATGCTTGGTTTGTTTAGAAATCGAAATCGGTAATCCTAATAGACAGGCTTTATTCCCAGCCTTCCCGCGCGGGAGATTAACGATATCCCAGGGGAAGGTAACGTTCTTCTTATACGCCGCGAACATCCACGGGCCGGCAATCTGGGTCGCACATATCTCGTTCTGAAACAAATCCCCCCCGAATCCGGTGATTTCTGAGGGTTGCGGTGAGACATGATATTTAACCGCTAAATCCGCCCACCACTGCAGCGCTTCATAAAATTCGGGTTTGGTCGTCCAATTCTCTTTACCATCAGGACTATAATACGAGCCGCCGTTCTGATGGACTACATCGTTCAAATTATAATACCAGGTACCGAATTGATCGGGACGACCATCCCCGTTTTTATCTTTCGTCAGCTTTTTACACATCACTAGAAAATCGTCCCAGGTCCAGTCGGGAGAAGGATAAGGACATTTGGCATCATCGAACATCCGCTTGTTATAGGTATAGAACCAGCAGCAGACATCGCGCGGTAAGGCATACAGTCGCCCTTTATAAGAACAGATTTCCAGCGCATGCGGAAAATAGAGACTGGTATCGATACTCGGATCATTCCCAACGATATCGGTCAAATCGGTTAAGATATTCCGCGAAGCATATGATGGCAGGTCGGTAGTAATATTCCAAATCAGGTCCGGGGCAATCCCGCCGACGGTCATCACCAACACTTTCTCGGAATAATAGTTCCAGGAAGTATACACGGTTTTAATCTTTATGTTGGGATGCAACTGTTCGAAGGCATCGAAGATTTTCCGCTCTTGCGGCGATTCACTTTCACTCGCCCAAGTCGCTAAACGCAGGGTAATTACTTCCTTAGCCGCTTCCTTCGCGCGGGCA
>JBHGBB010000173.1:0-8363 GCA_041946755.1 bacterium
ATATCAAACGGAATATCATTATCTTATGGCAGCAACACTGGTAGTATTGATGCCGGTTATCATTCTATTTATCTTATCCCAGCGATATTTCGTTAAAGGTATAGTCATGACCGGATTGAAAGGATAAGCTCTTTCGAGTAAATGCCAAATGCCAGAATCCAGAATCCAAATAAAAAATCGTTTTTTTAAATCAGTATTAGCAGTCAGTTTAATAATAATAGGAGGTTATAGCATTAATATCTCTATGGTAAGCGCAAAAGATAATGCGGTTCAAAGTCAGCATAATGATGGATATATTATCCCTCTTCTCTCGGTAACCTCTTCTGCTATTGATTATCAAAATCAGCTCGATAGTTTTAAAGTGGTAAGTCAATTATTGCGAAACCAATATTCGGTATTCTGGGTAGCAGAATCGTTTCAAACTAAGGGTATTGAAATCTTACCCGGTAGTTTTATTGTACCCCAAAATAGTTCTGCGGCATTTAAAAAATTATTATTTGATATCTGCAGGAAGTATCAGCTTACTCCGATATATACTGTATTACCTCCTAAGCTAGCTGTATATACTTTACAGTCACCTAAAGTTGCCATATATTGCGGTGACCGAACGTTTGATGGGCCTGCAGGCTTCGTTGCGATATGCGATCATCTAGGATTCGATTGCGATATGATTAATGGTGTAGATATACGAAACGGGATTCTGAATCGTAATGGATATAATCTAGTCTTGATCCCCGGAGGGATGTCGAGTGTTCAAGCGTATGTAATCTATCCGGAAGGATTAACCGCGATCCAGGATTTCGTCAAACGCGGGAATGGATATTTAGGGATTTGTGCCGGAGCGTATCTAGCAGCTGATACAGATTTAGGATTGAATCTGGTTACAGATACCTTAGCTGATTGCGGGGCGGTTGGTGAAGTTGAAGTATCGCCGGTTAAATCCGATTTACCGATATTCTGGGGATATAACCAATCCCGGTTTAATCTTAAATACTGGGCTGGGCCTACATTTAAACCTGATTCCCGAATCCTGGCTAAAGTCGAAAAAATACCGGATAAATGGAAAAAACCAGAATTATGCCAGCAGGGTTGTATTATGGCGAGTGACTACGAAAAAGGGAGATTGGTATTAATCGGTCCACATCCGGAATCTTCTACTGGTTTAGAGAATTTTGAAGGGATGCCGCGGCTGTATGGGAATATAATCTTCTATTTAACCGCAGTGGAGGGTAAACCTTCTCTACAAGCGTTGCAACAGTATTTCATTTTAAAACCTAAAATTCCGGCAAAAAAAAAGTCAGGTATGACTATTGCAGGGTCTGCTAAAGTAGCTAAATTAGCAGAACGAAATTTAGATATGGTTAAACAAATTGCCGCATTGATTGGGAATGTCGATAATATCTGTGCCCGAATTCGTAAACAGCCGGGGCAGGGGAAATTAGCCTGGCATGAATGTAATTTCGTATGGCGGATGCCGAGTGCGAAAAAGTATATTCAGAAACTACAAGAGCAATTGATTGAAATCAAACAAATAACTGCAACTGGTAAGACTGCTAGAAATAAAAACCGAGTTCTACCACCAGAAAAAGAGGTTTATCTCCAATTACAGAAGATGCAGCAGGAGTTGCCACCGGTATTAGCCTCATGGCAAAAACTGGATACGGGGATGACCGAGTTTGAACAGGAGTTTAACCAAGTATCGGCACTAGATGCAGAGAATAAAAAAGCATCGGCGGATTTGGAGAAGAAAGAAAACTCCGTCTTAAAACTTGCATGGTGGCAATTGAGTGTTAAAGAATATATATTAAGTGCGGAATTTATCGGCGGTGAAAGTTGGAAATATTGGAAGAATCTGGATGATATGACGGAAAGTAGTCTTAAAAAAGACCCGAAAACCGGTAAACCGTTAAATATCATTCATGCTTCTACTCCGAAAGGTGCTTTATGGACGATTGTTCAACTGCACCTGGAACTCCGTCGGATTTTGGAGTAAGAGCGGGTATAATATATAGAGAGAGAATTATGACCGATAATATTCAGATGATAAAACAGTCAGTGATTCAGGAAGTCGACCGGTTGAAAGAATCCTTAGTTGGGTTGGCAAAACAGATTCATGCGAACCCGGAATTAGCGTTTGCTGAAGTTCAATCGGCAGCATTATTAACCGGATATCTAAAAGAGCAAGGATTTGATATCGAACCGAATCTCGGGAATATCGCAACCGCGTTTCGGGCGACCTATCAAGGTTCTCAATCTAAACCGGTTATCGGGTTATTAGCGGAATATGATGCGTTACCGGATATCGGTCATGGGTGCGGCCATAATCTCATCGCTACGGCTTCGGTTGGTGCCGCGGTAGCAATTAAAAATATCTATCAGAATAAATCACTACCCGGGCAAATCCAGGTTATCGGTACTCCAGCGGAAGAAAAAGGCGGTGGGAAAATATTGTTACTCCAATCCGGAGTTTTCAATGCACTTGATGTTGCGATGATGTTCCATCCGGATAATAAAACCATTGTTGATTATTATAGTCTATCGAATCAAGGGATAACCGTCGAGTTTTTTGGGAAAGCATCGCATGCGGCGGTTGCTCCAGAAAAAGGAATTAATGCGCTTGATGCGGTCTTATTAAGTTTTAGTAATATTAATGCGTTACGGCAGCATATTGTTGCTACTTCCCGAATCCATGGCATCATTAATTGCGGTGGTAAAATGGTTAATGTCGTTCCGGATTATGCGAGTGCAACGGTTATCGTTCGGGCGCTAGATAATCGATATTTAGATGAGTTGGTAGAAAAAGTGCTGAATTGTTTCCGGGCGGCGAGTACCGCTACCGGCGCGAGATTGGAATATAAATTAGCAGATATCCGATATGCAGCGATGGAGTCGAATGGTACCTTAGCCGCGATGTTTGGCGAGAATCTGAATCAGTTGGGAATAAAAGTCCAACCGAGTTCTCCAACCAGCGGATTTGGTAGCAGTGATATGGGTAATGTGAGCCAGCGGGTACCGGCGATACATCCGAAATTAGCTATTGCTGATCCGCCGATAAGTCTGCATTCACCGGAGTTTGCACAGGCAGCAATATCCGATCGGGGGATGGCAGGATTAATAGCGGCAACGAAAGCGTTAGCTATGACCAGTATCGACATCTTGCAAGATTCGAATAAACTTGATACAATAACGTTTGAATTTGAGAGGAAAAACCTAAAAAGAACGAAGTAGGAGCACTGTTATGGTAAAAAATGCATTGGATGAAAAAAGAAGAATGCTCCAGCATCATCGAGCGGTAGTATTAAATTTGATTAGAAAACGCGGACCGATTTCTCGAACTGATATTTATAATACCACCAAGATACGGATGACTACGGTTACCGAAATTGTTAAAGGGCTACTGGATAGTGGGATTGTTATCGAAGTAGGGAGCGCTGAATCTACCGGAGGGAGAAAACCGGTTTTGCTAACGGTAAATCCTACTGCCGGATATATTATCGGAGTCGATGTTCGAGCAACAAATATCCGTGGGGTATTAACCAATTTACAGTCGCGAGTGATCGCGCAGCAGCAGCAGGATATCCCACCGCAGAATGGCGGTATGGAAGTTGTCGATCAGGTTAAAAGTATCATTCGGTATTTGGTAGAATCAGTTCCCGATCGAGAAAAACTGTTGGGGATCGGAATAGCGGTAGCCGGGTTGGTTGATACCGACCATGGGACGGTAGTATTTTGCGCTAATATCCCCGGATGGCGGAATATACCACTAAAAGAGATTGTTGAAGCAGAATTTAACGTACCAACTGCAATTGAAGAGAAAGCTAGAGCCGGAGCGTTGGGAGAACGGGCGTTCGGTTGTGGTCGTGATGTAGATGATTTGATTTATTTCCATATTGGGATGGGTATCGGAGCTGGGATTATCAGTCATGGGATGCTCTATTTCGGGGCCAGCCAATCGGCAGGAGAAATCGGGCATACGGTTATCGATGAATTAGGCCCACCATGCCGATGCGGGAATTTCGGCTGTTTGGAAGCGATTGCTTCTGCAAAAGCGATTCGAGACCATGCGATAGCCGCGTTAGAAAAAGGAGTCGATTCGATTTTAAACGAGTTGGCGAATAATAACTTGGAATCGATTACTTCTGAAACGGTATATTTAGCTGCAGCACGCGGAGATAAACTTAGCAAACGGATTCTACAGGAAGCGGGAACTCACTTGGGGATCGGAGCAGCCAACCTGGTTAATATCCTTAATCCGGCGTTATTGATTATCGGAGGCGCGTTAGCGCGGGCAGGAGAGTTTATTATCGAACCATTACAGCGAACCTTGATGGAACGGAGTCTAACGGTATCGGCAAAAGCGGTTACGGTTAAAGTTTCTGAACTTGGGGATGATGCAGCGCCATTAGGTGCAACCACGCTGATTTTGAAAAATATCTTTGCAATCCCGGAATTACCGGCACCGCCGATGATTGAATCTTTATAAATATAGAAGCGAGTAGATAAGATAAAGCAGGCAAATGATGTAAGATGTGAGAAAGCAGTTTAGAAGAAGAAGCTAGGAGCTAGAATTCAGGAAATATTATTCTGGATTCTAGCTTTTTTTATTTGTCATTTTAATTCAATGTCCTCGGTGGTTAATTATTGTAATTTTTTCCCTGTTGTTGATGCAATTGGATAAACTTTAGTATTGACTTCAAGAATAAATCTATTTATAATTATTGCGGTTATTTTACTTCGTATAACTACATTATTCCCGGGGGGGTGGTATTATCTGTAATTATTACTAGCAACGCCTCGTTAGATGTTTTCGTTTCTCTTCATCAGAAGTACTTATCGTATTTAATTAATCATTAGCAATAACAGGAGGGACCGTTGTATGCATCGAACATGGTGTACGATGATAATAGTAGTAATGATGATAAGTTGTGTGTGGGTAGTAAGTAGTTATGGAATTCCGTTTGAGCTGAAATATCAGGGGTATATCGAGGTTGGCGGCGTTCCGTATACCGGAATAGCGACCACGTTTTTTAGTTTGATCGATAATCCGAGTAGTCCGACGACGAATTATTGGACCAATGACAATAGTCATCCGAGTCCTGGGACGCGGCCATTCGGTGGGGTAGCGGTAACAGTAACCAATGGAGTCTTTACCCTCAATTTAGGTGATACGACGTTAAACATGTATCCGGTGTATTCGTCAGTCTTTGCGAATGACCCGGTGTATTTACGGTTCTGGTATAAGGCCGGGAGTAATAAGACGGTACAGGGTATTCCGGATGAGAAGATGGTGAGTGTCGGCTATGCGTTAAACGCGGTACGGGTAAATGGTCGTGGTCTTGGACATGGGCTGAATAATATTCCGCTTAATGACTATACCTTAAGTACCGGGTTAAATGCGGATATGCTGGATGGCCAGCATGGTGGGTTTTATCGGAATGCGGGGAACCTGAATGCGGGAGTATTACCTTCGGAGCGATTAGCCGGGAGTTATAGTAATGTGTCAGTAGATTATGCGAACTGGGCTGGGAATGCCAGTAGTGCGGATAACGCGCTAAGTGCGAGTTCGGCGAGTAATAGTAATCAATTAAACGGGCAGCCGGGAAGCTATTATCAGGATGCCGGGAATTTGACTGGAACAATTTCCTCTGACCGGTTAATTGGCGAATATGGTTCAGTTACCGCCGGGTATGCATTAGATGCGGATAAACTCGATGGGATGCAGGCGACTGATTTCGCGAAACCGTTGTACGATGCGATTGTCGCACCGACCAATGGCGATTATACTACGATATCGGATGCGCTTTCTACCGGGAAGAAAACCATTTTCGTTCGCAACGGGCTGTATATTGAACCGAGTGTAAATAATATCACCCAAAATGGGGTGAATATTATTGGAGAAAGCCGGGATGGAGTTAAAATCGTTTGGCGCAGCGCTACCGGATTCGGGGCTACTGGTGGAATGTATGTCAATGGGTATAAAGGAACATATACCAACGGGAGTTGCCAAGTAGCAAATGGCAGCGCTACGGTAACGGGATATGATGTATCCTGGACCTTGAATATGGTCGGTCAATATATCAAACTGGGCGACGAATATTATGAAATATCGGCTTTTGGCGATACCAGTACGCTTACTATCAAGTCGCCCTATTATGGTATCTCGACTACGTTTACCGGATATAAGATTATCGGGTTATTAACCGGATTTCGGATGGAGAATCTATCGGTTGTAAGTACTGCAGGATGTATTAATATGGGAGTAAACTTGAACTATACCAAGAATGCGGTGATTAGAAATTGCGGATTTATACAAACCCGCTATACCGGATTATATATCCAGAACTCGATCGAGAGTTTAATCGAAGATAATATTATTGATGATAGTGGTTCTACCGGATGCGCGATCTCTCACTCAGACCATGTTATTTTTAAGCATAATCGGGTAACTCAGAATATTGGTTATGGAGTATATTTTGACGACGCCGATAATAATACGATTATTGGTAACCAGATATGTGGGAATAGAAATACCGGGTTGGTCATTAACCAGAGTAATAATAATAGCGCTGCCGATAATAATGTTAGACAGAATGGCGATGCCGGTATCTGGTTGAATAACAATGCGAATGGGAATCGATTAACCGGGAATGTGTGCTCTTCGAATTATACTATCGGTATTTGTGTCCAGGAAAGTAGTCAGAACAATAGTATGATTAATTGCAGTGCGACTGATAACCCGATGATTGGGATTTATGTTATGACTGGATGTACCAATACCATTGTCGTCGGTTGCCATGCATATAATAATGGGTCTAATATGATTGATAGCGGTACTAATACCCAAAAAGGATATAATTACGCGCCGTAAAGCGGTCTCGAAAACTAGTCAAGAGAAGCGAGATTCGAGATTCGAGGGAAAACTATAAAAATAAGAAGTCAGAAGTCAGAAGTGAGAAGTGAGAATTCAGAAGTGAGAAGTAAGAATATGTATTAGGAAGAGAATAAAACAGTCAAGAAATTCGAAATGCAAGTGAACGTTTTAGCAGTATAATTATTTTCGGAAAGAGGGATGAAAGATGATATCGCGATGTAATTATGTAAAAGTTCACTTTAATACCATTCTAGTTTTCTGTTTAGCATTGAGCATTATCTCCAGTGCGTCATTTGCCTGGAATATTCCGGGCGATGTTGCGGTCTGCACCGCGGCAAATTACCAGGGTTCTCCACAAATGATAAGTGACGGCAGCAGTGGCGCGATTATTGTCTGGGAGGATTCCCGGAATGGAGCTAATTCCGATATCTATGCGCAGCGGGTCAACTCCAGTGGTATTCCCCAATGGTCGGCTGATGGGATAGCAGTCTGTACCGCTGCAAATAACCAACGAGTGCTCCAGCTGGTGAGTGACGATAGCGGTGGTGCGATTATTGTTTGGGAGGATTACCGGCAGGGGGCTAATACTGATATTTTTGCGCAGCGGCTCGATTCGAGCGGGTTCTGTCAATGGACGATAGACGGAGTATCGGTCTGTACTGCTGCATATAACCAAGGTTCTCCGGAACTGGTTAGCGACGGCAGCGGTGGTGCGATTATCGTCTGGCAAGATGCCCGGAATGGAGTGTCGTATGATATCTATGCGCAACGGCTCAATGCGAGCGGGTTTTCTCAATGGACGACTGATGGGGTATCGGTCTGTACAGCCGCAGAGTTCCAAGGATCTCCACAACTGGTGAGTGACGGTAGCGGCGGCGCGATTATCGTCTGGCAGGATTACCGCAATGGTAATTCTGATCTCTATGGGCAGCGGCTCAATTCGAGCGGGTTCTCGCAATGGACGACTGATGGGATTACGGTCTGCACCAGTGCAAATTACCAAGGAGCTTCACAACTGGTGAATGACGGCAGCGGTGGTGTAATTATCGTCTGGCAAGATTATCGGAGTGGTAATTATGATCTCTATGTTCAGCGGCTCGATTCGAGCGGGTTTTCCCAATGGACGACTGATGGGGTTGCGGTTTGTACCGATACCAATGAACAGACGTATCCAGCGCTGGTAAGTGACGGTAGCAGTGGTACGATTATTTTCTGGCATGATGCCCGGAGTGGCAATTATGATATCTATGGGCAGCGGTTCAATCCGAGCGGGGTTACCCAATGGACGGCTAATGGAGTAACAGTCTGTACTGATACCAATACCCAACTTAATCCGGCAGTAGTGAGTGACGGTAGTAATGGCGCGATTATCGTCTGGCAGGATTACCGGAGTAGCAATACTGATATCTATGTTCAGCGGCTCAATACGAGCGGTGTTTCCCAATGGACGACGAACGGAGTAACCGTCTGCACCGCTACCAATAACCAATAT
>JBHGBB010000174.1:0-8304 GCA_041946755.1 bacterium
CAATTACCCGACCAAGATTTTCTCCACGATTAGTTTCAATTACCCGGTGAACATCTTTCCCTGCTTCAAATCCGGGACCCAATGCAATTACCAAATCCGCATCAGAGATTTTTGTACCCAGATTGCGTTTCGCGATAGTCGCATCAACAAGAACTATTTTTTTAAAGACTCGCTGTAAATTATTTTTCAACTCACTAATAATCTTACCGTTACTATCATAATCAATTATAACCGGTACAATATGATGCTCATTCAAAATATTAGTAATATTTTTATTTAAAACGGTTCTTTCTGCAATTACTCCTTCAACCTGCACTTTTCCATTATAAATAGCTTCACAAAATGATACTTTTCTTCGAACGGCAGTGGGATTTTCTAGATCAACTACTATTATCGAATACCCGTACTTGAACAAGCGATAAACCACTCCAGAACCTAAATCACCGCCACCTTTTACTATAATCGCAATAGTATCTGCAGAAGTCATATTAAAATATATCCATGTTTTATATTATTAAGGAGCTATTATTTGTCGGATATAGTCTTGCCAAGTATCAATATCCTGAATGATACCAATATCATCAACCTTAACGCGGGAAATATCTGATCGGTAGCGATTGATAATATTTCTTGCACCATAATCCTGCATCCGTTTAGTTTTTGGAGAATATAATTTCTGCAATTGCGAATAATATTTCTTCTTGAACAACACCGGATGCCCTTCTTTATTCATATAAACCGGTACTACAATCGATTTCCGAGTATGGTTTGCATGTAGAATAATTTGTATAATTGTCTTGGTTTTTATACCCGGTTTATCTGCTAGATAAATTAGTACTACGTCGGTATGCTTTAAAACCTGCGACATTCCAGTTGAAATAGAACTCGCCATTCCAGTTTTATATCTTCTATTGTAAATAAACTTAATCTTAGTTTTTATGCATCCTTGCCTATATATCCTACTTGACTGTATTATTCTCTTGATTATTTTACCTTGATATCCAAGAACGATGATAATTTCAGGTATATTTGCTCTTATTAATGAATATAAACTATGTAATATAATCGGTTGATGTTTATTAATACCGCTATATTGCACTGGTTTATAAGGTAATATGAGTTTGTTTATTCCGAGACGTTGGGATTGACCAGCGGCAAGAAGAATTACAGAACAGTGCATGAGTTTAGGTTTATAAACCACACCGAAGTTTCCAAACAACGTATAGCGCTTCTCTGATAATATGACCAGACATTTTCGAAGTACCAGAATGCCGATCAACAAAAACTATTGGTAATTCACCAATTTTAAATCCTAATTTTGTTAACCGATAATTCACTTCAATTTGAAATGAATACCCATTACTGATAATCTGATCCAAAGGAAGAGATTCTAGTGCTTTTCGAGAAAAACATTTATATCCTGTAGTACAATCAGTTAATTTTAAACCAGTAACTAATCGGACATATTTGGTAGCCATCCAACTCAAAATCAATCGGCGAATCGGCCAGTTGACCACACTAATACCATTCTTATATCGCGAGCCGACTACCACATCATATTCTTTCATCAACTTAATAAATTCCGGTAGATATTTTGGGTCATGAGAGAAATCAGCATCCATTTCAAATATATAATCTGCGCCATTAGTTAACGCATATTTAAATCCCTCTCGGTACGCTGATCCTAATCCCAATTTACCTGCGCGATGCATAACATGTATTCGACCCGGATATTGTTTAGCTAAATCTTCAGCTAAATCACCAGTCTTATCCGGCGAATTGTCATCTACGATCAATATTTCATAAACCGAATCTAATTTTAATATTTCTGGTACCAGATTGGGTAAATTTACTCGTTCATTATAAGTTGGAATAACAATAATAACTTTCATAATTAATTTAGGTTGATTAAATTATTAAAATTTTACCATTTTTTACTTACTCTTTGCTACTTTCTTGATTGTTTTTCCACCAATGCCAAGTGAGATAAATTAAATACACCGCAAATAATAATAAACAAAATGCACTGATATACAATCCTATCATATTTGGTTCATACCTGAAAACCACTGTATGACTTCCTTCAGAAACCACTACCGATCTCATTAAATAATCAGTTTTGTATATTTTCGTTGGTTTACTATCTATATATGCTTTCCAATCCGGTGTATATAAATCATGGAAGACCAATAAACAGGTTTTATTGGTTTGCGTATGAATCGTTACCTGATTCGGAGTATATTCGCTGATTTCTGCTCCGTTAGGATTATAATCGGTAGACGTCGATGAACTAAATCCTGGATCGGATTCGATAATAATCCCATTCCGTAGGTTAAACTCGGGATTTTTCATGGTTTCAATAATTTTCTCTTCATCTGGGATAATCTGAAATTTACTAATAGTAAATACTCTTGGTACAAATCCAAGATATTGATATACATAATATCGACCGATATTATACACCTGCCGGAACATTGGATGGTTTAGCGGTTGGTTTCCCAGCATATATTTAACATTACCTACATCTAGGAAAACACCAAAATTGGCCGGGGATATTTCCATCAAGAAATTATTATATAATTTCGGTAATCGCGATGCCGCGATATCCCAAGCTGGTATTTCATAATATTTAAATTTAAAATTACTCAGGTTCTGAAGTAATGGATCTTGCGAATAGAGTTTGACCCGATAATAAGAAGGATCGGTTTTTAAAAATGCGGTTATGGGATCAAGATCGTATTGCTGGTTAATATCTTGATATTGTAAAAATCTCGAAGCGCTGATTCCCAAATCGAGTGCCGTTATTGCTATAATTGCAATAAGGAGATATCTAACATATTCTTTTCGAGACATCCATTTGAATCCGGCGATAAGCATCCCTATACCAGTAATAAGTAATATTGTCATTCTGACCCAACTCCAGAGCATGCCATTGAATCGGGTTAATGCAACCGTATAATCTACTGAATTCCCTTTAGCAGATAATGATGCCAGAACACTGGTTAAAATCGATTCTTTAAAGAATAATCCTACTACCATAACTAAAATACACAATATGCAAATACCAATCAAAATATAAATTAATATTTGTACTTTTTTATCTCTCGGTTTATCTTTCGATTTTGGTTGCATTATATAGGTTGAATACCAATGCATTCCATAACCGGTAACCGTAGCGAAACAAAATGCAACGATAAATATCCATTTGTTCGGATCACGGAACTTACTCATACCCGGTATTAATAATACATATTTATAGATTGGGGTATACCCACCGAATGCAAATAATAATGCCATTATGCCAAGTATTACCCAAAATAAAATATCCCTTTTACGGACGAACCATAGAGCAACGAAAGCAAAAAGGATTGGAATAATCCCCAGATAGTCATCTGATAATTTTAAGATCATCGTTTTACTACCTAACCGTCCCCAATACGCTCGATCTCCTTCAGCACCGCTATAATCACCAAACGGACGTTGCATAAATAGGGTTAATACTTCTTCTGGTGGAAACGACCAAGACGTATTAAATTCCAGACCACTTTCCTCTTCCATTGCAGACTTCTGTTTCTGAGCGTTGTCTTTAGCCTCTGCGGCTATATTAGTTTTATTATTAGATTTCTTCCAAGCAGTTTCTGCTGTTTGGAGATACCCTAAAAAATTCAAAATCACTTGAGCAGCAATTACTGCTGTAACTAATGCCATTAGTATAAATCCGGTAGTTGATTTTATTACTACACTTATTTGTTTGTTTTCTTTAAAATCCCAAATAAGAAGATAGATTAAATAAAGGAATAAACATAAGCCTAAATAAAATGCCACCTGGACCTCGACTCCAAGGAATTGGAGTGCAAAAAAACCACCAGCTAAGATAAATGATGATATTTTACGTTCTTTAACTCCCTTGGTCAAAAATAAGAAAGTTAACGGAGTCCAAGCAAAAGTATCGAATTTACCCATATGCCCTGGATATACCAATGTTACCACATGATTGGTTAACATCATACTGATTGCAGCAAAAATACTGGCATATTGATTTAAACCAAGATATCGTATCCAGAAATACATAAACACACCTAGTAGAAATACATGCAATGCGTAATTAAATCCCAACCAGAATCCCGGAGGCATAAATAATAATAATAAATGGGAAGGATATATCGGTTGTCCGGTAAAATCTCCACCTGCATGGTTATACGGTAACCATTTCTGCCAAGAGAATTGTCGAATTTGATTGGCGAAATATTTTGCTGACCAAATTCCGAAATCACTGCTTACGATTATTTTATTAAACACAAAAATACCATTAAAAAGAATTATTATTATTCCTAATAAAACAACGATTATCCAAATATCAGATTTATTAAATGATCGAAATTGTTTATTCTTTTTATTAATATTATTTTTATTTGTTAATGTCTTCTTATCTTGCAGCTTTCTTTTACTCATATAATACACTCCTTTTAACACAAGTTACATGAACATCGGTAGCCATAAACCGATAGCGCTTTAAAACCAATATTTCATAATATGAAATAATATCGAGAAATCTCAACAGACCATACCATATTCTTTGAAATAATATTAATATTCTTACTGTGAAAGGTTTGTGTTGAATCGGATTATTTTTGTTATTTATTGCATAATCAGTAAATCCTAAAGAAACATTTGGACCAAATAAGCGAACCAAGATTTCTTTTGGAATACAGAATCCGAAAACCGTTACTAATTGCCCAAAAAGATGTCTTGAATAATATATCGATTTGATTTCGAATCCCGCTTGTTTTAAAGCTAAAATTAATTCCTCCGTGGTTAATTTTTGAATATGACCTAAGTGCTTTTGAGTCAATTTATTTCCTATTTTTAGTTTCTCCATTAACCACCAAATAGTATATTTATTATTTTCACAGGGTATATTACCATGAAGAACACCACCATTCTGAATTACTCGGTAACATTCCTTAAATAATAGCGATATATCTGGCATATGTTCGACGATATCCATTAAGGCAATTACTGCAAATTTATTGTTCTGAAAAGGCAAACATTCTCCATCTGCAACCAACCATTTTATTGGTTGATTAATTGTTAGTTTTGCTTCTTTAATCGCACTTCTACTTATATCAAAAGCGATTATTTTGAAACTAGGACAGTATTTTGATACATTATAACTAAAGACTCCTGCACCACAACCTATTTCAAGAAATCTACCCGCCAGTTCCTTAGTGGATTGGAGAAACATCTGCATTTTAAATTTATGATAACTTTTAGCTACCAAATAGTCAACTTTATATAATCCCATTATGTTTTTCTCATAATCAAATTTATCTCTCTTGTCATTTACCATATGCTCGATAATAATTATAATAATACCGTTATAAGATACTTTTTTAATTAATTATTCATGAAAACGCTAATCCGATAAAGCATAATAATTTTATTATGTGAAATATAACTAATATTTTATACAACAAAGCACCGATATATATTTTACTTACTTAATTTATATCGTTTTAGTATTTTTACTTTCAAATTATGTGTTATTCTATAAATCAGCATTTCCAGGAGACCGTAAAAATCTCGAAACCTGCCGATTTTGATTCGTACAAATGTTTTAATAATAATATTAACTATAAAAGGAGGTTCTAATTTTCGTAACCAATTATTATCAATGATTCTTTGCATCCACTTTTGTGGAAGGAGAGTCAATAACATAAATAAAAACGCATAATTGCGATATCTAACTTTCTTATCAAAGCTATATTCGCCACCAATACCAACCATTAAAGATGTAGAAGCTTTCCCAAGATTTATTAATTCTTCGGTTGTATCATCAATCAAACCCGCATTTTTAGCAATCGTAATAATCTCTGTTTTAGGATAGTAAGTTAACCAAAAAGTATTTATAACAGTAGGACGAATTGAATTATAAAATCTAAGCGCTTCCTCCTGTTCATTGATTCCTTCAGCGGGAAAATTAAAAATATGATCGACAGAATATTTCATATTCAAATCATGACATGCTTTTGCAAATTCTACTATCTTTTGATTTGAACCAGCTCTTTTCAATACTTGAATTCTAGTGTGTTCACTCACACTTTGTACACCAATACCAAAAAATCTACAACCTGAATTCTGCAATATTCGAAGCATTTCATGGTTTATCATATTAGGATGTACGCCACAATCAAAGGGTATGTTAATCTCCCTTCTATATGCTTCTGTAAATTCTTTTATCCAATTAATATTGGTGGTAAACACATCATCAACAAAAGCGATTGTTTGTGGATGAAATTTATTTTTAGCCCATTTTAGTTCTGCAATTACATTCTCTACGCTTCGAAGTCGCAAATAGCACCCTAATCCTTTATATGTACTTTTTATAGCACTAGTTGCACAGTATGTACATGCAAATGGACAACCGCGACCTGTTAAGAGAAAATAATGTTTTTTTAAATATGGCTCCTTGGTATAAAACAGCTCCCGATCGGGAAAAGGAAGACCATCAAGATTTTGAATTAACGGTCTTAATGGATTTTTTATTATTTCACCATTTCTTCTAAACCATAGATTCCTAATATTATACATTGATGGTTTATGCATATTTTCTAATAGTTCTAAAATTGCTTCTTCACCTTCACCGACACATACAATATCAACACATCTTTCAGATATTACCTTCTCTGGTACTACCGTAGCATGTACTCCTCCAAAAATAATAGGTATATTTTCTTTTTCTTTTATTCGTTGAGCAATTCGTAAAGACCATTGATAGTTGTAGGTAAAAACCGAAAAAGCCACTATATCTGGTTTACTATTGACAACCGCATCAATTAGTTCTTTTTCGATATTAAATAATTTAGATAATCCTTTGCTTCGGATTTCAGTACTATCAAAAACTCGAGGATCAAAAGCCAGTTCTACTTCATGCCCATGTTTTTTTAGTAAACTCGATATCTGTGCAATGCTTAAACTTTCACATTCGGATTGAACAAAAGTTACTTTCATAATATATCTCTCTCTTATTTATATTTGTCGACTTTAGAAAGAAACACTGTTCCTCGCGCAAACAGAGTCGGTAATAAATTTCCTAACCATTGCCAGAATGAATTTGGTAGTATAGAAGTAATTTTGCCTAATATTTCCCATCGCGATCCTTTTCCACCAGGATTGACGAAATAAGCTTTTTTTACTATTTTAAAATATCCACTGATAAACTGTTCACTTTGCTTAATAGTAGGAAGATGTAAATGTTTATATAAATGAAAGGCTAACGAATCTACTCCTTTACCGAATAAACACATTATTCGGTGATAAATGGTACATTCATTGGGTAATGAAATCAACACCATCCCATCCGGTTTAATCAAGCATTGCATTTGTACGAGTATGTTAGCTGGATTAATCAGATGTTCTAATACTTCTCCACACACTATGATATCAAATTGTTCCCGAAACGGTAACGCTTCCGAATCAAATCTAACAAATTTAGTAATCGCTCCTTTTTGTTCAGCGATTTCCAATGCTTTTTTATCAAAATCGACTCCCCAATATTCGATATGTTTATCCTTCGGTAAGAAATCCAGTAGCCTGGCAGTATAACAACCAATATCTAATATTTTAGAACCCTCATGAAGATAAGGGAATAACAATTCGGCGTAGGTTTTTAATCGTAAATCGGCATATTCGTCTTCTTGATACATATCCCCATACCATAATTGTGGCGAAGGTTGGATTTTATTGTTAGCTGACATGCTTGACCTCAGGCTCCTATACGGTCATATAAAAAGTTATTTAATCGTTTACTTTCTTGTTCCCAAAGATGTTCTGAAATAAATAGCTGATATACTTGCTTTACTTTTTCTTGCATTTCCTCTGGATGCTCGAAGCAATATATTACCCGTTCCGCAAAAGACATTGGATCTTCTGGTTTATAATATAATACAGTATCTAGAAATGTTTCTTTCAATCCGAGTGTATCTGCTGATATGATAGGTTTTTGTGCTAACATATAATCTAGTACTTTATATTTACAATAATATCTTGTTGCTAACACATCAAGAGTAGGAAGACATAAACAATCTGCAATAGCTAATGTTGATAGATGTTCTTCTTTCCAAAATTTAAATTTGCTACCTAAAAATATATTCTTTTGCAAGTTTAGCTTTTCTATGAGTTGAATAACCGTTTTATTATTCTCTATTCCTAGTAGAATAAGCTTAGTCTGCGGATACTTTTCCAAAATAATCGGTAATGCTTGAACAACCGTACTCATATCTTGATAGTCTTTCCAACCTTGTT
>JBHGBB010000175.1:0-8257 GCA_041946755.1 bacterium
GCGATTCTTAAGAATCGCCTTTTTTGGTATATGGCTATTATTCATTGATTATTCGTCTGGCTAGAACGAAGCCTTTATCATGTTTTTCAGAATAATTCGCTGCTTTCGGATTCAAACTGCTAATCGTAACATGTGGTTCAACCGCTTGGATAAATTCATTATTGCCGATATAGAGTCCGGTATGAGTTATTCTGCCATTATGTCCTGCAAAATAGAGTGTATCTCCCGGTAATAAATCATCCCGATATCCTCGGAATCCAACTAATTTCCCGGTTATTGATTGTTCATCAGCATCCCGTGCTATATTAATCCCATTCGCTCGATATACCATCTGAATAAATCCAGAACAATCGATACCCGCTTTAGTATTTCCACCCCAAACATAAGGAGTTCCTAAAAATTGTTTTGCGGTAGTAATTAGTTGATTAATAAAAGTTTCATTAAATGATGTGGTATGGTAATAATAATTTGGTACTGATACTTTATCACCATTAGGGAGAACTACTTGATGTTTACTGGTTATCGGCAAAACTGCGCCGATAGGAATATTCACGTTATCGAGTGCAAACTCTTTTTGGAACACCACATGCGCTCCTTGAAGCCATTTATGAATTGCGGATTGGGTCATTGAAATTACCTTGCTTTTTTCAATCCAACCCAGATACCCTGAAGCTGACTGTGCATAATAATATTTTCCGGAGTTATCTTCCGCTAACAAATAAATACCATCACCAAGAATCGATTCGGTTAATTCTTCTTGTAATCCGGTAGCTCGGCTATAGAACATCAATCCCGGAACGTTTATCAAGGCAAATGTCTTTTTCCCTAGTTTCTTTGACGGAAGTACTTCAATTTCATCTTTGATCTTCGATATGTGCATCGCGGTTAATATTGACAGTAACCCTTCTTTATATTCTGGGATACTCACCATACCTGATAAAACTACATTACCTGATTCCACTCTACTTTCCACTTCAAAACACATGACTCTTAAGTCATAGACTATCATCGGTCGATATTTCGCAATATATTCATTTACCTTTTCCGGTTTTCCGATACCGTTTGGTTCTAGCCGACGAACCATCCGTTCACGAAACCGTCTCCCTCTCATTTCGGTAGTATCATCCGCATAGACTACCACTCCGCGACGTACTTCAACTTTTCCTGTCGGTTTAGACTGCGATTGTTCTTGCATAACATGACCTTCCTGGGCTAAAAGTCCGGGAGCACTAATTAACCCGATTACACCAGCAATAATAATTGATTTTATTGCCATATATAATACCTTGTCTCTCTAATTTCGACAACTCGACTTCGGTATATAAAAAAAACTGGACTGGTTATCTAATTTGGAATAAAATCCAACTCCTTTTTTTAAGGAGGACGAAATGCCAGTCCAGCATTTACTCTACTTCCTATAAATAATATAATCCTAAAACATTGTTTTGTCAACAATAAAAAATCGAAATATTATTAAAGTCATGATATGCATATTATTCTAAAATATAGGAATTATTGTGCTGCTGTAGATAATCAATAATCGCTTGAGATTTTTTCCAAAGTACGCTAGACTAACTACACCAATTTAACATCATTTTTTTAACCTATATAATTATATAACGGTTATGCCCCATTTAATTTGCCAGTCAGGAGAAAATCAAGGGAAAATTTATTCTTTAAATAAAGATGAAATTGTCATTGGTCGGGATATAACTTGTCTTATTCGAATATTAGACACTCGCGTTTCTCGGAATCATTGTAAAATCGTACGCAATAAAAAAGAATTTGAATTAACCGACCTGAATAGTAAAAATGGAACAATGGTGAATGGAACGCAAATCAAAACAAAACGGTTAAGTCATTCTGATATCATTACCATCGGACATATTAATTTCCTCTTTAGTACCGATTCAACACCGAAAGCAGATATTTCGCCTAAAAAACATGCTACTGTTTTGATTCCTCAAGAATGGTCTTCTGCGGATTCGCAAGTCCAACTCCGGCTTCCTTCTACAAAAATACCAGCTCCGATCGAGCATCCAAAATTAGCGAAAAAGAAGTCCGTCAAATCACAAAATGATCAAAACCGACTCCGTATCTATTACGAAGTTGGGCAGATTTTAAGCTCCTTGCTAGATCAAAATATTCTGCTGGATAAAATTATGGAAAGTATTTTTACGGTTATACCAGCAGAACGCGGATTTGTTATGTTGCTTGACGATAATCAGCAACAAATGAAACCGGTAGCGGTTCGTTCCCGGAAAGGTATCGACAAAGAACATCCGATGACCATTAGCCGAAAAATAGTAGATATGGTTATGCATGACCAAGTAGCCGTCGTCAGTTCCGATGCAACTATTGATCCTCGGTTTAAAGCGAGTGACAGTGTGGTAGCACAAGGAGTCCGGTCAGCGATGTGCGTTCCCCTGCTCTATAAAGAGAAATTAATTGGGTTAATACATGTTGACACTTTTTCACAAAGGAACGCATTTACCGAAGAAGACTTGCGATTATTAAGCGGAATTGCTAACCAAGCGGCAATCGCCCTTGAAAATGCCATGCTCTATTCCCGGACACAACAACAAATTCGGGAGTTATCAGCAGTACTCGAGGTCAGCCGGGCAATTTCAGCGAACTTAAACACCGACATTGTTCTCCAAATGATTATGCGATATAGCTTAAATCTGTTACAAGCAGAATCCGGGTCGATCATGATGCTGGATGAAACAAGCGGTGAATTAAGTATTAAAGCTGCTGTCGGATTGAATGAAGAGATTATCAATAAAGAGAAACGTAAATTGGGTGAAGGGATTGCTGGATGGGTAGCACAGTCAGCACAACCGTTATTATTGCGTGACGGCCTGCATGATTCCCAATTCCGGAATATTAAGAAAAAGGAATCGGTAAAAGATGCGCTCTGTGTACCATTAACCTATCAAGGTAAAGTATTAGGGGTCATTAGCGTTAATAACCGAGTAGGAGAAAAAACATTCCAGGATAAAGATTTGGAATTATTATCTACTTTCGCATCTCAAGCAGCAATTGCGATTCATAATTCCCGGCTATATTCTTACCTTCGGGAAATATATGTTAGTACGATTAAAGCGTTTGCAGTTGCTATCGAAGCAAGAGATCCCTATACCCGTGGTCATTCAGAACGGATATCGCAATTTGCAGTCGCAATTGCACAAGAAATGAATCTTGAATCTGATCAGTTAGATACGATTCGCGATGCCGCGTTGCTCCATGATATCGGTAAAATCGGAGTTCGTGAAAGCATTCTCCAGAAACCAACCAAATTGAATGATGATGAATATCGGGAAATGCAACGCCATGCAGTGCTCGGTACCCAGATATTACAATCAATACCTTCTCTGAAACCGTTGTTATCGATCGTTCATCACCATCAAGAGAAATTTAATGGAACCGGTTATCCTGATAAATTAAGCGGGGTATCGATTCCGTTAGGAGCTAGAATCATCGCGGTTGCAGATGCGTTTGAAGCTATGACTTCTGACCGACCATATCGTCCGGCACGAAGTGTTAAACAAGCGATTAAAGAACTCAAGAAATTCTCTGGGACGCAATTCGATCCATCGATTGTTACTGCTTTTATCCACATCTTGGAAAGAAGCGAAAACGACTAAAGACTCATTACATCTGTCCATCGAATACCTTCATTCGGTTTATTATTCAATTTTTGGCCAGGTTTCCTGATCGAGTTCCGTGCCTACCAGGATCCATCGTTCCGTTGTTTCTTCACAGCGAATATCGAAAATAACATTCTCGGTTGTTTCAATCCGATAATACATTGCTTGTTTTCCCGGAAACTCATTTTCTTCAATTCGCCACGAGGCAATTGCATGCAATACTTCATATCGTTTTCCGCGCCAGAGAAACGATTGCGGATACTCGTTATCCCGATATCCACAATAAGTTACAACCGAAATCGGTTCATTAACCGTGTATAGTTCATCCCCTTGTTTGAGATATTTTTTGATTTGTTTGACAACTTTTTTCTTTTTTCGCATGATTTAGTGGTATAATTTTGTATAATAATAAATTTAACTCGGTTATTAAGATACCATAGATAGCCGCATAATACCAAAATAAAAAAATAATCAATTTATGATTCCTGATACCAGATTTACCGACCGTCGGCAGTTTACCCGAATTCCAGCTCGATTCGTAGTTATGATGAAACTCGATATCAAGAACCTAGCAGACTATGCTATTGATGCCGAGATTATCAATATCAGCGAAGGAGGGATGATGTTAGAATTACGCGATATTCGCTCGCAGGAAAAAGGGGAACATAATGAGCTGGTTGCGTTATTTTTCAGTAGTCTGCAATTACATGAGCAATTACTCTGGTTACAATTCCGACTTCCGAATAATCCTGCAGTAGTCCAGGTAATATCAAAGCCCGTCTGGATTGAAAAAACTGAAGAAAAAGATAAAAATACTGGATTCTGTCTATTAGGGGTACAGTACACTAAAGTCCCCAAAGAAGCACAGCATGCCATCAGCCAATTCATCTCCGCGCGAATTGTTAATGGCAGTTAGACTAATTAGAATAAATAAGGTATAATTAAAAATAATTAATATTTTGCTTGACAGAAGCTTTCAGAATTAGGTATTTTGTTTAGCATAATGTATTAATAAATAAACCCTATATTTTAGGAGGATTTTAGTATGACGAAAGCTGAAATAGCAGAAAAGGTTAGAGAAAAAATTGGGGCGATATCGCATCGAGAAGCATTGATAGCTGTAGAAACCTTTCTTGATGGAATTAAACAAGCATTAGCAAAAGGTGAAAAGGTATCGATTGTTGGTTTTGGGACTTTTAAAATTAAAGAACGGCGACCGCGAACTGGCCGAAATCCTAGAACCGGCCAAGAAATTCAGGTTCCGGGTAAAAAAGTCCCGTCGTTTAAAGCAGGAAAAGAGTTCAAAGACGCGGTTAACAAATAAAATCGGTATATAGATTCTCACTATAGAACCACAACAGTATTAAGGAAAAATGAATTGGCGGTCAGTTGAAGGTCGTCCATTCTCAAAATCAAGCAAGCTTGTTATTCTTGCTTTGAAAACAGTAATTCTTGATATTCGGCGTTTACTCTGGTGCGCTTGTTCTGAATTATGGCTGTTATTTTGCGCCAGTCTTCTGCTATTGTTGGCCACATTTCGCTGTCCACGACGTTCTTTTTTACGTATTCTTTTAACGGTTTTTCACGTTTTATCATTCGTCGGTTCCAGTCTACGCTTATGAGACCTGAACGTCCCAGATGATGAAGGTTTCGAACCATCTGATTAGCATTAAGCGGGTAAGTGATGGCACTGCTCAAGTCCTCAGTGAAAGAGTCTATTGAGATTTCGTCTTCAGCCCTTAGACTAATTACGGCAACCATATCTTGCATGAACCTCGCTGTCCTGGTCAAATAGACGGGCTTTCTCTTGGGAATCAAAACCTGCTCCAACCGGTAAGCGTTATGCTTGTAGAACCAACTCTTAACTGCTTCAGCTAAAAGTGCGTACGCGCCAAGAATTCCCGCTAACGCTAAGAAATATGCTGGCGGAGGAGGCACGAAGCGGAAAAACGTGTTAACTGGAGTGTAAGGTATGATAATTGCGGAAACAATGACGACCAGTAGCATTAATGCCAAATACCTGCTCGGTTTGCTCTTGTAGAAAGGCACCCGCCTAGTTCTTATGATTAGAACAACTAGGGTTTGTGAGCACAAAGACTCGATGAACCATGCGGTTTGAAATAACCCCTCGTTCATCCAAGCGTTGAAGACAAAAAGCAGTGTGAAGAATGTGGCGTAGTCGAAAAGAGAACTGACAGGACCTAAAGTTACCATAAACCTTCTGATGAAGGCAATGTCCCAACGTTTCGGTCTTTGGATATACTCTTCATCAACGTTATCGGTTGTCATAGCAGTTTGTGAGGTGTCATAGAGCAGATTGTTTAGAAGAATTTGGATAGGTGACATGGGTAGAAAGGGTAAAAATAGCACGGCTCCTGCAGCGCTGAACATGTTGCCAAAGTTTGAGCTTACACCCATCATAACGTACTTCATCGTGTTTCCAAAGGTCTTACGACCTTCTAGCACTCCCTGAGCTAAAACTGTCAAGTCATTCTTCAACAATATTATGTCCGCTGATTCTCGAGCAACATCCGCAGCATTGTTAACAGAAATGCCCACGTCTGATGTCTTCAGAGAAGGTGCATCGTTAATTCCATCACCCATGTAACCTACTACATGCCCATTTTTCCTCAGAAGAGTAATTATCCTATCTTTTTGGGCAGGCGTCACTCGCGCGAAGATGTTTGCTTCTTCAACAACTGCTGAAAGCGTCTCATCAGGCATGTTGGCGATGTCGTTTCCGAAAGCAACGCCTCTCACTTCAAAGCCAAGTTCAGCACAGACTTTTCTGGTAACAAGCTCGTTATCTCCCGTAACTATTTTCAACTCTATTCCTGCTTTAGCTAACAGTTCGAGAGATTGTTTGGCTGTTTCTTTAGGCGGGTCAAGGAACGCTACAAACCCTAAGAAAACCATGTCCCTCTCATCGTTTATGGAGTAAACAGCTTTTTCTTCTTTGACTCTTTTGTGGGCAACTGCTAAAGCTCTTAACCCTTCAGTGCTTAAGTCATGGTAACTTCGTTCAATGGTTCTACGCATTCCATCGGTAAGGTCACAGACAACTCCACCTAATTCATAGTAGGAGCAAACTTTGAGGATTTCTTCAGGAGCACCTTTAGCTATGAAGAATCTCTGCTTTTTCTCTTCGACAACTACGGAGACGCGTCTTCGTACGAAGTCAAACGGTACTTCATCAATCTTCTGAAAACTTGAAATGTCAATTTCTTTAAACTTGAGGATAGCCTCATCGAGCGGGCTCTGTAGTCCGGTCTGGAAGTGGCTGTTTAGGAAAGAGTATAACAGTACTTTTTCATTGTTTTTTCTCTCGATATCCACATGCAGTATCAGTTTTATCTGATTCTCCGTGAGTGTACCAGTCTTGTCAGTGCATAGCACGTCCATGCTGCCAAAGTTTTCTATCGACGAAAGCCGTTTTACGATAACGTCTTTTCTAGACATTGCTACGGCTCCCCTAGAGAGATTAATCGTGATGATCATTGGCAAGAGCTCAGGAGTCAAGCCAACAGCCAACGCGACAGCGAAAAGCAACGCGGTAATCACGCCGTCTGTGCTGGGATTTCGTAGCGCGATGATTAAGAAAACAAACATGACCAATAGGAAAGTTGCTTGCATGATTAAAAAACCGAAACTTTTAATGCCTCTCTCAAACTCGGTCTCAGGAACTTTTTCAACAAGTTTTTTGGCAATCTTTCTTCCAGAATTCCCCGATCTATCCGTGATTTTTGCATTCCATTTAAATTCGCTAAATCAATTTCAAAATAAATGAGGATTCATCAAGCTGCACATCGGAGTAAGCGAGAGGCTCGTCCTTCTTGACCCCCTTCACCATTTTGATATTTTGCGCTAAACTGAAAGGGAGTAAATTCTCCTTTCTTGCAATAGCATATTTCTCCATGCGGCCATAGACAGTATAACCTCCACTTCCATCCAGAACCTCGCCAGGTTTTAAATCTCTCTTTGCCAAAGTTATCACTTCAGTGAACATCCCAAGGGGAGTGCATGTGGGTTCATTAAATAGCACAGCTCGTGCAAGAGAAATCGGGGTTTCGATATTACACAAATGGTAGGGGCGATAAAGTACAAATGTGGGACCCTCTCCGCGAAAGTATTTACGTAAATATCTCTTTGCATCCCTAGAAATGATTGGATGATCGGTTGTAATCACCCCAAATACTCCTGGTACCGTACTTCTCACTAAATCCACCGAGCCATCCTGATTGTAAACCCCTTGACAACAATCGACTACGCCATAGCTATTTAAAATTCCTCCATCCTTTTTCAAACGGTACAGTTGAGATAGGCTTTCTAACGTCGCTTCTTTGTTATGCCCTCCCCGTACATCCGGGACCAGCCCGCACGCATTTGCGCTTGAAGTCAACTCGATTTGTGTTTTTGAGCCATCCTTAAATGAACAGAACATTTTCGGGCTATGGCTTCCTGCAATGGCTTCAGCATAAACACTGTCCGGGGTCGCTTCTTTAATCGCTGGGCTAAAAACCGGGGTTTTCCCGAGGCAAGCGATTGTAAAACCCAGGCAGTCAGCAAAGTCGTATATTTCTTTAAAAACGCCAGGTTCGTCGCCGCTC
>JBHGBB010000176.1:0-8246 GCA_041946755.1 bacterium
TTGAAGGTATTGGCAAGAAAAAGCAAGTTTGCTAATAGCAAACTTGCTTTGATATTGATTTTAAATGAGTTAATCGACCTTGAGTTTGTATTTCGGATCAGTTTGGCAGGCTGCCAATCTGATATTCTTCTCTTATTCCCTCAAACGAACTAGACCTTGATTCGGTCTTATATAGGGGGAATAACCAGAGCGGGTCTGACCCGCTCTGGTCCCTCTCCGGTATCAGAACATGGCAAAAAAATATTAATAAGTTGATCGAGATTGAATATGTATCGAATGAAAAAAGAATATATACATGAAATAACGGTGATATAGAAGATGGAATATAAGGCTTAAATAGAAGATATTGAAATTTAGAGATAGTTCTTCCGGTAAGATTCAGGGCGGGGATACCCCGCCCCTACCAAACCAATTCTTTGCCAAATGGCAAAAAAATAATCCGCTTTAGGTAAATATTTGCTAAAGCGGATTAATTTATGCTGCCAATAAAGTTTATTCCGGAAAAAGAATAGCCGGTGTCCCGATGGTATTAAATTGGTTAGTCACTTATACCGGTTATTTTAATTCACAACTATTGGGTAGCGAATTTCGCAATAATATCTCCGATTTGCGAGGTACCCGGATCGTTGCTAGCCGATAAGGTTTTGATATACCCTTCTTGCACCGATTTAATAATCGCGTTCTCGATACGTGCCGCCGCTTTCATTTCACCCAAATGGTCGAGCAGCATTCCGCACGCTGCAATCGTTGCTAACGGATTAATCATATTTTTCCCGGTATATTTCGGTGCCGAACCATGAATCGGTTCAAACATCGATACTCCTTGCGGATTTAAGTTGCCGGAAGCCGCGATCCCCATACCACCTTGAATCATCGCCCCTAAATCGGTAATAATATCGCCAAACATGTTGGGGGTAACGATAACATCGAACCATTCCGGATTCTTAACAAACCACATGGTTATCGCGTCGACATGGGCATGGTCTTTTTTTATTTCCGGATATTCCTCGCCGATTTCTTTAAACACCCGCGTCCATAAATCATGGCCATAGGTTAAAACATTCGATTTATCGCATAAGGTTAGCATCTTCTTTTTACTATTTCTCTTTTTCGTCAATTCAAACGCGAATCGAACACAGCGTTCTACTCCTTTTCGCGTATTCACATCTTCCTGAATCGCAACTTCGTCCGGAGTACCCTTCTTGAACACTCCGCCCATTCCGACATACGCCCCTTCGGTATTTTCGCGCACCACAATAAAATCGATATCAGCCGGGGTTTTACCTTTCAGCGGACAGAATTGTTCCGCATACAGTTTAATCGGCCGCAAATTGATATATTGGTCAAGTTTAAATCGTAAATTCAATAGAATCCCGCGTTCGAGAATACCGGTCTGTACTCCCGGATGCCCGATGGCGCCCAGATAAATCGCATCCGTTTTTTTAAACTCTTCCAGAGCCGAATCCGGTAATAATTCGCCGGTTTTTAGATAATGGTCGCCGCCGAATGGATAATGCTGGAGTTCATACTTAAACCCTTCGACTTTTGCAACGGCATCCAAAACCTTTAATCCTTCAACGATAATTTCCGGCCCGATACCATCACCTGGAATAACCGCTATTTTATACATACTCATATACCTCCTTAAAAAAATAGTTATCAGTGGTGAAATTCGAACGGTAAGCTGAACGCTACTTTTACTCACCGCTCAAATCTAATCACTAATAACTCGTTGGTCTTATGCTTCAACTAAGGAAAAGGTCAGTTCCGCTTCGGCAACAACATTATCCTCTACATAAGCATAGGTTTGCACTTTTCCGGTTCGCTCTTTTAACCGTTTAACTTCAACCACAAATCGGAGCTGGTCGCCCGGCACCACCGTTTTCCGGAATTTAGCATTATCAATCGCCAGAATATACGCTAATTTACCTTCATTACCGGACTTGCTGAGCATCAGAACGCCACCGACTTGCGCCATCGCCTCGATTAATAAGACTCCCGGCATAACCGGATATCCCGGAAAATGACCGACGAAAAATTGCTCATTCGCGGTAACATTCTTGATTCCGACCGCGCGTTTATCTTCTTCTAATTCCAGAATCCGGTCGACTAATAAGAATGGATATCGATGCGGCAGGATCTGCTGAATTCGCCGAATATCCAGCGGCGCTGAAATCGGACGGGTTATCGTTGGTTTGGGTTTAGCAACCGGCTTAGTACTCGCCTGCTGTTTGGCAATTTGTCTGAGTTTCTGAACTAATTTCACATTTGACGCATGCCCGGATTTAACTACGATTACATGCGCTTTAAGCGGTTGGCCTAATAGATATAAGTCACCTACCAAATCCAGAATTTTATGCCGGACAAATTCATCGTCAAACCGCAGGGTATCATTTAAAATGGTATCTTCACCGATAACCACCGCATTATTTAAATTCCCGCCTTTAATCAAACCCTGCTGTCGAAGCTCTTCGACTTCATGCAGAAAACAAAACGTTCGGGCAGGAGCAATTTCCTTCGTAAACACCCCATTATTGACGATAAAAGAACCATATTGCGATTTTAATAACGGATGATGGTATGAAACCGTATATGTAATGCGTAATTCATTTGCCGGTAAGATTACCAGATAAACATCTTCATCAAACGATAACCAGAGCGGCTCCTTTAATTCGAAATACCGTTTCGGTGCATTCTGTTCGACAATCCCGGCTTCTTGTAATTTCTCTACAAAAGGTAACGAACTCCCATCACCTACCGGCGGTTCATTCGCATTCACTTCAATCCGCATATTATCGATACTTAATCCGGCTAGCGCTGCTAGAATATGCTCTACGGTATGGACTTTCACCGAATCATTTCCTAAAGTAGTTCCCCGGGTGATATCAATTACATGATCGATATCGCAAGGGATTTCTGGCGCATGATCCAGATCGGTTCTAACAAATCGGATTCCGCTATTTTCCGGTGCTGGATGAAAGGTAATGGTGGTTTCGTTTCCGGTATGTAATCCGACGCCGGAGTATACAGCTGGATTTTTAATCGTTCGTTGTTTTTCCATAATAAGTCTCGCCACCGTAATTCAGCGAGTACAAGAAAATAAGATAAAATTTATTTTCTTGGTTTCACCTTTCTTGGTGACTTTTTGCCTGAGTGGCTAAGTTTAGTTTCTAACTCCAATAATTTAGTTTCGAGTTGTTTAACTCTATCGATTAATATCGGCAGGCGCTGCACCAACGCTTGCGTTTTCTGTTCCTGCCGGTGGATTCGCGCGGGAAACCCGGAAACACAAACGTTCGCCGGGATACTTTTAGTAACTCCACTTTTCGCAGCAACGGTGGTTCCCGCACCGATTTTTAAATGGCCGGCGACTCCTACTTGACCGGCTAAGGTCACTCGATCACCAACTTCAACACTACCGGAGATACCTACTTGTGCAACGATAATCGCATGTTCTCCAATAACGACATTATGGGCAATATGCACTAGATTATCGATTTTCGTACCTTTTTTAATCCAGGTTTTTCCCAAAGTTGCGCGAGCAATAGTAACATTCGCCCCGACTTCTACATCATCTTCGATAACTACCGTTCCCAGTTGCGGCATCTTATATTGAATGCCATTGGTTTCTGCATAACCGAATCCATCACTGCCGATTACCGCTCCGCTATGAATAATAACCCGGCTGCCGATACTTACTCCATCCCAAATAACCACATTCGGAAAGAGAGCGGTATGACTCCCGATTTTGCTTTGCTTACCAATATATACTCCCGGATAGATAACCGTTTCTTCCCCGATAATCGCTCCATCTTCAATAACCACATGCGCTGCAATATGAACATTCCGACCCAATTCAACTTTTTTCCCAATCATCGCTGTGGTATCGATTTTAGGAACCAATGCTTCTCGGGGAGGCATAAATAGTTCCATTGCTTTAATGAAAGCCAATTTCGGTTGGGAACTGCGGATAATCGGCCGGAATTCGAGTTCCGCATCATGAGGGACAATCAATACCGAAGCCTGAGTATTCTTGATTTCAGTAAAATATTTCGCATTAGCGATAAACGTTAATTCGCCCGATTTCGCCTCTTTGATACCGGCAACTCCGCGAATCTCAATCTCACCGTTACCATCATAGTTCAGCCCTAGTTTATTCGCTATTTCACGAACAGTTAGTTGCATAACCTTATATCATATCACCTTTCCCAAAAATTGCCAAATCCTATTTTGGTATCGCGGTTTTATTTGGCTTTTTTCGGTGTCGGTGATGCGGTCGATGGTGCGGGTTCGGATTTAACCGCTGGTTTCGATTTCTCAGGTTCAGCCGGAGCCGCGGCTGCTTCCATGCTATTTAATAATTCGGTGATTTTTTTGGTTAAATCCATATCTGATTTGGAATATCTAATCGCCCGCTTTTCAAAAATAATGGTATACCCTTCTTTATCAGCTAAATCTTTATATATTTTCTGTAATTTACCATCGAGTTCTTTTGTCAGGTCTTTAGCTTTTTTATCGATTTCTTCACTGAGACTCTCAACCTGGTCACGTAAATCTCGTTCGGCAGCTTTTATTTCCGCTTCCTGCTTGGCTACTTTTTCGGCTGATGATACACTTTTCAGCTTTCGGAGTTCGTCTTTCTTTTTGGTTATTTCTTTATCCTGGTCTTGCAATTTCTGCCGTTTCGGCTGGAATTCAGCATCGGCTTTCTTTTGCACATCCCATTCGTTATATACTTTTAGCACATCTACTACCCCAACTTTACCCAGCTCTTGGCTTAATGCTGACGAAACCAATGGCCCGCCAAAAACTAACAGGGTAAATACCAGTGTTACTGCCATAGCTACAACTTCATTTCTTTTGTTCATAACTTCTCCTTTTTATTATTAATAATATTTCGATTTTTTTCCTTACTATTGGTGATTCGTATTCTGCAATCAGAATGTCGTCCCAAACGTAAAATAAATCCGCTGGGTTTCATCTCCCGGCTGTTTATTGATCGGGAATCCATACCCCAGCTGAATATATCCGATCGGTAAATTTAATAAGAGCCCGGGACCGGCTCCATATCGGACCGTACTCAAATCGACATCTTCTGTTTTCTCCCACACTCCCCCGGCATCGAGAAATAAGAGGCCATACACTCGGCTGATCAGCGGGCGGCGTAATTCTAAATTCAGGTTGAGCATAACATCTCCGCCAATATCGAGTTTATATTCTTCTTGATTGGTTTCATCTTGATAAATCAAATGCGGAGATACCCCGCGGAAATCATATCCGCGCAGGGTATTCGACCCACCGAGGAAAAATCGATCTGGTAGTGGTGCATCTTCGCTGTCACCATAGGGATGGATATAACCTCCCCGGAGACGAGCGGCACCAATAAGTTTTGAACCAATTTGTTTGTACCAACTCCCTTCAGCATAATACTTGATATAATCGTTATCGCCACCGAGGACACCACCCGCATATTCGATATTCGCTACATATCGACTTCCGCGAGTCGGCCAGAAATAATTATCTCGGTTATCATAAATTATCCCTGGAGTCAGACTTTGGGTAAGGGATTTGACCGGACCAAGCGCTGCCGGTAGCTGATATCCTTCATCATCCGGATCCAGTTTTACCTGAACATGTTTCGCACGAGCCGTCCAGCGCCAATGTGGCGTTATCGGATACGAGACAAAAATCGATCCACCGGTTTGCCGTTCCTGATATTCATGCGTTGAACTACTGCCATAAACCATTCCGCCGGATGAATCGTAACTATATGCGGTGCCATCAATACTCCGATCCAGACTTTCCCGGAATATAGATAGCTCTACCGTCAACGGAGTATCCAGGAAATAAGGCTCTTGATAGGATATACTATAATCGGTTCCTTCTTCAGCAATTTCGGTATGCAACCGTATCTGACGGCCGGTTCCCAACAGATTGGGATCGGTAAATTCTACAAACAACCCGGCCTTCTTTTCGCTACTATATCCTCCGCCGAACGTCATATTCCCGGTTTTCCGTTCAATCAGGGATAATAATAAATCCATCGTATCTTCTGCCAAGGTCGGTTCCGGAGTCGGCGCTACCTGGTCGAAAAATCCTAAGTTATCCAATTTCTGTTTACTGAGTAAAACCTCTTTTCGACTGAATACATCGCCGGGTTTTAAGGTTACTTCCCGTACAATCACTTTTCTTTTGGTTTTTAACGGAACTTCCTGAATTGTTTTATCTTCGGTAAACGACATCCCCTGAATATTAATATTACCGAGATATATTCTTGGATTTTCCTGAATGAGAAAATTAATGCTTACCGTTTTCGTAGTATCATTTGCGGTTATGATCGGTTTAACCAGATTCTGAATATACCCTTGATTGGCATATGGTTCATATAACCGCACCATATCTTGTTCCATTGCCGATTGCCGATATACTTGTTTAGTGCTGGATCGAAGATATTGCGCCAGTTCCTGGGTAGAAAACAAGGTATTGCCGGTAATAGAAATTGTATCCCAGATATATTGCGCCCCCTCTTCAACCTTAAACTGAACCTTTACTCCGGGTGGTTGCGATATCGGTTCCGGGGGCAAAACGGTGGTTTTAACTTTTATATATCCTTCTTCTTTATAGAGATTATCGATCAACAGGCAATCAGCTTCCGCATCGGTTTCATCAAAATATCGTTTAATAATCCACCAGGTTTTTTTCGTCTTCAATTTTTTTAAGATCGTTTTTGATTTCAGCCGGCGATTCCCTTGAATTTCTACCCGAACAATCTTTTGTTTTTTATGTTCAGTAATTCTAAAATGTAATTTACCGCTGGTCTCATTTATCGGTTCATAATTGCCATGTATTTCAACGGTATATTCTTTGGATTCATACCAGGTTCGTAATTTATCTTCATATTTATCCAGCGAATCCGCTTGCATCACGCTGTTTCGTTTGAATCCGATTTCATCTTTTAATCGTTTCGAATGAAATCCGTTATTCCCTTCAAAAACAATATCAATTATCACCGGATTCTCTTTAACGATATAGGTCACTTTAACCCCGGTGGGCTCTTTAACAATATCCAGGGAGACATCGGTAAAATATCCTAATCCATAAATCCGGCGTAAATCTTCTTCGGCTGCAGATTGGGTATAAAGGTCACCCGATTTTAATTTTATTTCTTTGAGGATAATCTTCTTTTTGATGTGCTGATTACCTTTAATTAGGATCGATTGGACTTGATTCGGCCCAGTAATTCTCGTTTTCGCTTGCAGTCCCGAACCAAGCCAAAGGGTGCTAATAAGTAGCGCGATAAATAGATAACCGATTCGTTTGTTCAAATTCACTTTTATTTCCTTTATTTTTGAGGTATAGCCGCCGATTATTTTTTTAGTCGATGCCCTCAACCAAGATACACACTTCAAAAGCACAAAATATCGGGTATTATTATAACAGAAATAGAACCAATCGGCAGGAAATTTTGATTTTAAATCGTCTGTTATGTTGGTACCAGTTCAATTGATTTCGCTTGAGATTGGAAGATAATCATTTCATTGCCTAGATCCGCAATAATTTCGTTCCCTTCTTTAAATCGACCGCGCAACAGTTCCTCTGATAACGGGTCTTCAATATACCGCTGGAGTGCACGCCGTAACGGCCGCGCGCCATTAGTCGGATCGAATCCATGCTGGCAGATAAACTCTTTCGCGGCATCGGTTAACTGCAGGGTCAATCCTTGTTCCGCTAACCGTTCTTTCATTTCTATCAACATTAAATCGATAATCGAGATTATTTCCGGTTTATCCAGTGAATGGAATACCACCACTTCATCTACCCGGTTCAAAAATTCCGGATTAAACGTCTTTTTTAATTCACCGAGAATTTTCTCTTTCATTTGCTGATACGACGCCGCAGCTTCTGCGGTATGGAATCCTAACGAACTGCCCTGTTGTATCAATCGGGCACCGAGATTAGAGGTCATTATCACGACACTGTTTCTGAAATCCACCGTTCTACCGGTAGCATCGGTTAATCGCCCGTCATCGAGAACCTGCAATAGAATATTAAACACATCCGGATGCGCTTTTTCGATTTCATCCAGGAGTATCACACAGTATGATTTCCGCCTGACGGCTTCAGTCAGCTGACCGCCCTCATCATAACCTACATAACCGGGAGGAGCACCTACCAATCTGGCTACCGTATGCCTTTCCATAAATTCGGACATGTCCAACCGGATCATGGCGTCCTCGTCGCCGAAC
>JBHGBB010000177.1:0-8239 GCA_041946755.1 bacterium
TTGAAGGTATTGGCAAGAAAAAGCAAGTTTGCTAATAGCAAACTTGCTTTGATATTGATATTAAATGAGTTAATTAACTCTGAATTTGTATTTCGGATCAGTTTGGCAGGCTGACAATCTGATTCAAACCCGGAGTATGGTAGGTATTGCTCAAAGCAATACCTACCACTCCCCGGGTTAAACCGTGGAATTGGGTGAAGGTTGCTTTAAGCAACCTTCACCCAATTCCAGTTATAATTTCAATGCGCCGGAGGTTATCCCTTGGACATAATATTTGGTGCCGATAGCGAAAATAATAATCAGCGGAATACTGCCGATAATATATCCGGCAAACATCGGGCCGTAATTCAGGTTATATTCGTTAACGAATTGGGTAGCGCCAACGGTGAAGGTTTGGATAGTATGATCGCTGATTGTGACTAACGGCCAGATATAATCGTTATAGATTCCGATTGCGTTCATAATCGCTACCGTAGCCATAATCGGTAATGATAAAGGAATAGCGATTTTTAGATATGCGATAAATTCAGAAGCGCCATCTAACCGGGCAGATTCGAATAGTTCTTCCGGTATAGTTGCCATAAATCCCCGGCAGAGTAATAGACCGAACACCTGCCCACCGGAAATGTAGGGGAGGATCAATACCCACCGGGTGTTTAATAACCCTAACGACTGGACTAATCCATATGCCGGAATCAGGGTTAAAACTCCGGGAATCATCATTAATAAGAGAATGCAATAATAGATGGTTTCTTTCCCTATAAACCGATGCCGGGCGAAAACATAGCCGGATAATGAAGATAAAAATACTACCCCGATAACCGAAATTACCATAACGATCAGGCTGTTTCCGATATATCTTGCGATAGCTTTCCAAGCCTGCTGATAATATTCCCAATGTATCGGATGCGGGAACGACCAGAAATGGGCATAAATCTGCCCGTTATTTTTCAGGGACATTACCAGCATCATGATAAACGGGATAATAGTCAATCCGAATAAGATTAATAAAATAAGGTTTAAAATAAGTTGCGATATTTTCATATAAAAGAAGATTATACCGATTTAATAATCTCGATTACACCGATTTAACCTCTCTTTATTTCGCTTCGAATTCGACACTGGATTTGAAGAATTTCATGTTTAGTATGGTAAACGTCAGCATTACCAGAAATAAAACGAACCCGATCGATGCTGCATACCCGAATTTATTGAATCGGAACGCCTGATAGAATAAATGTAATGCCGGAACATGAGTCGCTAATCCCGGGCCGCCTCCGGTAAGTACATAAATCGCATTGAAATCCTGCAGAGTACCGATAACCGTTAGAATCAATAACAGTTTAATCTGCCCGCTGATTAACGGTAAATCGATATGGATAAACCGGCGAAATACCGTAGTGCCATCAACTTTGGTGGCGTCGTATATCTCTTGTGGGATTGCCATCAACCCGGCTAGATAAATTAATAATGCCATGCCACCGACCCAAGGGAACCCGATCCCGATAATCGCCCATAATGCGGTATCGAAATCACCGAGCCAGTTCCGGGAAAGCTGATCGAGATTAACCAGATGTAAGAAATTATTTACCAACCCGATATTCGGGTCGTAGATCGCACCCCAGAGCAGGATACCGACCATCCCGGGAACGACCATTGGCACTAAGAACGCGGTCCGGAACAGATGCTGGCTTCTTGTTGACCGCAGATGAACGATACATTCCGCGACAAATAACGGGACGACCAGCACTTTCAGAATATTCGCTATCAATAAGATGATTTGATTCCGTATACTCACCCGGAAGAATTCATCTTGGGCAAGTTGGATGAAATTCGCGATACCGATAAACCGGCTTTTAATCCCCGGTTCCCATTGCGTGAATGAATGATATAGCCCGGAGAGCGCGGGATAATAATTAAATATCGCTAATAATATTAAGGTTGGTAATAGGAAAAAATATGCCGATTTATTCTGGCGCATAACCGATAATGATGTTGGTCTAGATATATCCTGATTATTGTTTTACTTTGCTAATACAAACTACTTAATCGAATCTTTCGTGCTGGGGTCTAAATCGATATTATATTTCTCTTTCCAGCGCAACCCCGCGGCAACCATCAACTGCTGATACCGGGCTAAAAAATCGGGGAGACTCATTTTCCCGGCAAGATACTGCTGCGCATAAACGGTCCATTGCCAAACACTTTCCTGGTCATCTTCCCACCCGCGGAATGCCATCTTCTCGAAACCCAACCCTTCAAACGCTGTAAATTGCGATTTTATTTCCGGTGGTAACTCTACTCCTTGAATAAGGAGCGGGCCGTTTAATGGCAACCGATTTTTTATCGATTCTTCAACCAGCACTTTCCCGGCATGCGGTGTGGTTATAAATTGCAAAAAATCCAATGCCGCTTTATTCTGGGCAGCGGATTTTTTTACCAGACACCATACCGTTCCACCGCCGCCAACACCGCGAAACGGAGCTAAACAATATTTCCCTGAAGTTAACCGCGGTATCCGGAACGTCGTCCATTTAAACCGATCTTGCGGCGCTAAGTCGAGCATATCTTCTTTCAACTTATTAATCCGCCAAGAGCCATCGATAAACATCGCCGATTTCTGCATCAGAAACAGCTGGTATGCACTATTAAAATTCGTGCCATTAAATCCCGGTTCCCAATATTGCGAGAATTCCCGGATATAGGTATAGAGTTCAGCGAATTGGGGGGTATCGAACCGGAATTTACCTTCCAGCACCAACCGGAGTTTGCGTTCGGTACTAATCAGTACATTTCCATCGTTATATGGATTGGTTAAATCCAGGGTAAAATTCGCGTTCCGCTTGGCATCATAATTCCAATCTCCCGGCTGAGCCATACAAAGCGGTACATGATCCCGGCAATAGGCATCGGTAAAAAATCGGACTACCCATCCGACCGGACCAGACCAATAACTTTCAGCATTTCCGGGGATTGATATCGGGATATATCCGGCTGCTTGAACTCGTTTGCAGATATCGATTAATTCTTCCCAGGTTTTCGGCGGTTGCAGATTCAGTTTAGTGAAGATATCCTGATTATAGAAAAACGCTATCTCAACGAAATCGATGGGAACCATGCAAATATCTTTCCCACCACTTTTATACCGCTCTAAAAACGGATAACTTAAACTCGATTGCCATGGCTGGTTGGTATATGGATTTATCTGCGACATATACGGCGTTAAATCGACCCATTTACCGAGTTCATAATAACCGGCAGTATAGTTGGCATTATAGATATCCGGCGCGGTCTGTTCGCCGCCGGCAATCTGCGCGCGAACCCAAGTGGCAAACTCGACGGTGATGACACTGATTTTTACTTCGATACCCGGATGCTGTTCCATATACTCTTTTGCCAATCGTTCCAACCCGGGTTTATATCCCATGTTTAAAGTAGCTAGGTGGATAATACGTTTTTGTGCGAAACAAGGAGTGTTGGATAAGAATAGAAATATCGAGATAACTATACAAAATATACTACGCATCATTTCCGTTCACCAATATAGCGGTAGCGCTGGTTGGATAACAACCTTCTTTTAAACGACATAAATAATATCATAGGTTTAGTGAGTAAACAAGGTAAATTTATGCGACATATATTCCAAAAACCATTGATTTTATTAGAATTGAGGTTGGGGGTTCCACTAGAAGCAGGGCGATACAAAATCAAATTATCTATTAGATAACTTGATTTTCTGAAATAAACGAGATGCGATTCTAAAAGAGAATAAATCTTATGTATACCTTTAAGCGCGTTATCCTATTATTTTGCTGCTTGGAGAGTGTTCTGAAGTAACATGGCGATAGTCATCGGACCGACTCCGCCGGGGACTGGAGTAATATATCCGGCAACTTGGGATGCAGATTCGAATTCTACATCGCCAATCAGTTTATCATCCAGCCGATTCATACCTACATCAATCACTACCGCACCGGGTTTAACCGCATCACCATGAATAAATTCCGGTTTCCCGATAGCTACTACCAGAATATCCGCTTCTTTGGCAATAGCCGGTAAATCTTTAGTTCTCGAATGGCAGATGGTCACTGTTGCATGCTGGGCTAATAATAGTACTGCTACCGGTTTCCCAACCAGCATACTTCTCCCGATAACCACCGCTCGTTTCCCTTTCAAATCTACTCCGGTTCTCTGTAGAAGAACCATAATCCCTTCCGGAGTACAGGGAACGAAAGTCGGGGTTCCGATTAAGAGATTCCCGACACTGCTGGGATGCAATCCATCAACATCTTTTTTCGGACTGATGCTTTCGATAACATTCCGTTCATTAATCTGGTCTGGTAACGGTAGCTGTACCAGAATCCCGTTGATTTTTTGGTCTTGGTTAAGCCGGTGAATAGTAGCAATAATTTCGGATTCGGTAACCGTTTCCGGGAATGCATGCTCTTCAGAATATATACCGGCTTCAGCGCAGGCTTTCTTTTTAGAATTAACATAGATGCGGGATGCCGGATCGTTTCCGGCAATAACTACCGCCAAACCGGGAGGGGTTTTACCGGCAGTAACAAGTTGCGTGACCTGGTCTTTAACCTGCTGCCGAATCTCTTTAGCAATCGTTTTACCATCAATAATTTGAACGGACATAATTATAACTGAAGAACGAAAGAACAAAAGAACGGAAGAACAATAAAAAAACTGACGCTAATTCCACTGTCAAAATTACATTGATTTTTACTTTCTCTGGTATCTCCAGTTCCTCAGCAGTTTTTTAAATATTCATCTATTGAACATGCGGCTACTTTTGCATTACCCATCGCGGCAATGACCGTTCCTTCACCGGTAGCGATATCGCCACCGGCATAAACCGATGGGATACTGGTCTGGAACGTTTGCGGATTGACCACTATTCTACCATACTTATCGACATTTAATCCCGGCGTATATCGCTGTAATAACGGATTCGGCCCTTGCCCGATAGCGTTGATTAAAGTATCGATTTCCATTTCGAATACCGCACCTTTGATCGGAACCGGTCGCCGTCTACCGCTCGAATCCGGTTCACCCAACTGCATCTGCTGACATCGTAATCCGGCAACCCAACCCTGGTTGTTACCCAGAATTGCTACTGGAGCGGTTAATATTTTAAATTGGATTCCTTCCTCTTCCGCATGATGGACTTCTTCAATACGCGCCGGCATCTCTTCAAACGACCGGCGATATACAATCGTCACTTCTTTCGCCCCCAACCGTAACGCGCTTCGCGCCGCATCCATCGCGGTATTTCCCGCGCCGATTACCGCTACTTGCTGCCCGGCTCGAATCGGAGTGCTATAATTCGGGAATTGATACGCCCGCATTAAATTTACCCGGGTTAAAAACTCGTTCGCAGAATATACCCCATTATAATTTTCGCCCGGGATGTTTAAGAAATACGGTAATCCGGCACCGGTACCGATAAATACCGCATTAAATCCCCGGTCAACCAAATCTTCTATGGTTAAAGTAACGCCGATGATAGTGCTGGTATGAATATCGACTCCCAGTTTCTGGACATACTGCACTTCCCGGCTCAATATCGATTTCGGTAACCGGAATTCAGGGATACCATAAATCAATACGCCCCCGGGTTCATGCAACGCTTCAAACAACGAGACACCATATCCTAACCGGGCTAAATCCGCAGCCGCAGTTAATCCCGCCGGACCAGACCCGACTACCGCAACTTTTTTATTATTTCCATTTTGAGAAACAGTATCGGTAATAATATTGGGGAGATTCTGGATTTCCCAATCGGCAGCGAACCGTTCGAGTTTGCCGATAGCTATCGGCTCATATTTCTTGCCTAACGTACACGGGCCTTCACATTGGGTTTCCTGCGGACAAACCCTGCCGCAAATAGCCGGCAGATTATTTTTCTCTTTCAGTTTTTTAATCGCTCCGAGATAATCCTGTTCCGCGATGCATTTAATAAACGCCGGGATATCGATTCCTACCGGACATCCGGGAATGCAAGGTGCATGTTTGCATTGCAGACATCGTCTCGCTTCAGCAACTGCTTCCGCTTCGTTATATCCCTGACAAACTTCAAGGAAATTCGTTCGCCGAATCGATGCGGCCTGTTCCTGAATCGGTATTTTTTTAGGTTGGATTGCCATATCGTAAATATAAAGTCGTATGTCGAAATGATAGATAAAAATATAACCGCAAGACCGTTATGAACCTTGTTACGCGCTTTGCGGTTTATTCATGATATCAAAAGCTAGTATGTTATATAACTATACACCCGGTTATTTTACTGCTGCTGCTAATTTGCAAGTTCCTTCAGCGAATTTGCGATATCGGTCAGCTTCTTGTTGTTCCATTGGAGAATATTGTCGCGTCCGGCGGATTAATTCATCGAAATCAACTTCATGCCCATCGAATTCCGGGCCATCAACACAGGAGAACATATTTTTCCCTTTAATCATTACCCGGCAGCCACCACACATCCCGGTCCCATCGATCATGATCGGATTGAGACTTACCATCGTTTTAATCCCATACGGCCGGGTTAAATCGCTAACCGCTTTCATCATCGGAAGTGGACCGATAGCCGTAACTTCATTAATCTCGATTTTACTATCAATCAGTTGCTTTAAGACATCGGTTACCAAACCTTTGATTCCTACCGACCCATCGTTGGTACTATAATATACTTTATCGCTAATCGCTTCTAATTCTTTTCCTAACATTAAATATTCTTTCGATTGCGCGCCGATGATACAGATAACCTTATTTCCGGCTTGTTTTGCCGCTTTTACTTCCGGATATATCCCAGGAGTGCCTACTCCGCCGCCGATAAATACCATGGTACCAATCAATTTTATCTCAGCACCGACTCCCAAGGGACCGACTACATCCAAAAATGCATTCCCTTCCTGCATGGTAGCCATTTCCATTGTCGCTTGACCAACGATCTGGATAATTAATGTTATCGTCCCGGTATCAGTATTATGATCGGCAATAGTAATCGGAATCCGTTCACTTCGCTCGAACGCTCGCAAGATAACAAAATGCCCCGGTTTCGTTTTTGCCGCAATTAACGGGGCTTGTATTTCAAATTTAATAATCTTTGGTGCTATAATATCTTTATGAACAATAGTATACATTTTATGTTTAACTTATCCCATTGGAGCAATAATCCTTCTTTTTCACATATTTGGTGGTATAAAAAAGACTTATTTTGTTATCATTTATTTTAACATAACTCGGTTATTTTTTTGTAGAGTAATCCCCGCTATAAAATCTATACTATGACTCCGAAATTTATCGGTGAGAAAATCGACGTCGAACTGGATCAAGATAACCGGATGCCCTTATCTTTTACTTGGCAAGATACAAAATATTCGGTAATAAAAATTAAGTCCTCCTGGCAGGACTATGGATTTGGCCGTTCTCCTGCGCCGAAACGGGTTCCTTGGCGAATCCGGCATCACCGGACCTATTATCAAGTAGTAACCGAAAACAACCGAATGTTCGAACTCTATTATGACCGCGGTGGAAAAGAAAAAACCTGGTATCTCGTGCAGGAATTAAAATGATAATGATAGACCCTGCAAAATTGCATAACGGAGTCCAATAAACAAGATCAAGTTATTGAACTCCGCATGATTTTGATGCAAAAAACCAACAATTTAATTGTATAGCGCTTCCCCGAAATTCAGCTCAGGCTATTTTCCTGGTGCTGGAGCTGGTGCAGCTTCAGGTGCAGGTGCTGGGGCAGGTGCTGGCGCTCCTTCTGGTGCAGGCGCAGGAGCTGGTGCTGGTGCTCCTTCAGGTGGTGCTCCAGGTTGTGGTCCAGCTTCAGGACCTGCTGACGGTGCTGGTCGAGATAAAAATGGTTTCATTTGAACATAGAACAGATATCCCGCACCGATGATTACTACGACTAGAACAATTGACCAAATGATCTTCTTGGTATCCATTAACATTATCCCCCCTCTCATGTAAAAAATGACTGCTTTTCCAACAAAAACCGCATTTTCTTCAATATCAATTGCATACTATACCTGAATTTGTCAAGCAGGTCAATAGAAAAATGCACTTTTTCAGCTTTTTTTTATTATTATTACTTCCACTCTCCTTTCTGATTTTCTTCTATATCGCGGTTGGTCATAGCCGTTTTATCACTTTTATCATTCATTTTTACCGCATAATGCCGTTTCATTATTTGTTGATAATGCTCTTCAGCCGCCTTTTG
>JBHGBB010000178.1:0-8188 GCA_041946755.1 bacterium
AGCCGCATGGATGAGATGATTGCCGCCAATAGCTGCGCAATCGCCATCGCCGGTGATAACCATAACGGTCAATTCAGGATTGGCGAATTTCACTCCGGTAGCAAACGCTATTGCTCGACCATGGGCGGTATGCAAGGTATTGAAATCGACATATCCCGCTGATCTTGACGAACACCCGATACCGGATACCACGGCGACTTTATCTTTATCCAATCCCAGATTGTCTATAGCTATAAGCACTGCGCGTAGTGCGATACCATTGCCGCATCCGCTACACCAGATATGCGGAAAATATTGTTGTCGTAAATAAGGTTTAACTTTATCCATGATTCATTAATCTCTTTTCTCGTTTGTTTGTCAGAATGAAGAATATCGTGACAAACCTGTCTTTATACCCTGCTATTTAGCGACCTTTTTAATTTGCTCTAAGATCTGTAAAGGAGTAAATAATTCTCCATTTGCCTGCTGATAACTCGTTACCGAGCATTTCCCATGAGTCGCGCGTTCGATTTCCAAGACCAGTTGTCCCAGATTCATTTCGGGAACAATAATCTGTTTTACCTTTTTTGCGGTTTCGCAGATAATCTCTTCCGGAAAAGGCCAGATGGTGATTAATTGAATTAATCCAATTCGAATACCAAGTGCCCGAGCTTGTCTGACTGCGCTTAATGATGAACGGGTAGTTGAACCAAATGTTACTACCGCATATTCGGCATCATTCATTTCATATTGGTTAATTAAGGTTATATCGGTTTTAGCTATATCAAGTTTATGATGCAGTCGAGTTAATAAGGTTTGGGTTTTTTCCGGGGTTGCCGTTGGAAATCCGGCTTCAGTATGCGTTAATCCAGTGATATTATATCGATGTCCGGAACCGAAATGAGCAAAGGGTGGTACTTCAGTTTTCGGGTCTGCTTGAAAAGGATAATAGGTTTCTAGTTCAGTCGGTGCGGTGGGTCGGTTGATAATTTCCAATTCAGATTGTTCAGGGATTTCGATTATTTCCCGAGTATGAGCGACAACTTCATCGGATAATAATATAGCGGGTACCCGGTATTGTTCTGAAAAATTGATAGCTTTTATGGTTAAATGAAACGTCTCTTTCACTGAGCATGGGGCCAAAACGATTATTGGATGGTCGCCATGCGTTCCCCAACGGGCTTGCATAACATCGCCTTGTGCGGGTAGGGTAGGTAATCCAGTACTAGGACCACCGCGTTGAACGTTAACAATTAAACAGGGGATTTCGCAAAAACTTGCATATCCGATAAGCTCTTGTTTTAATGAAAAGCCGGGACCGCTGGTTGCAGTCATCGATTTTAAACCGGTTAATGAGGCACCGATGGTCGCTGCCATGGAAGCAATTTCATCTTCCATCTGAATGAACTTACCGCCTACTTGCGGTAATCGCGCAGCGAGATATTCGGCTATTTCAGATGAAGGAGTTATCGGATATCCCGCAAAAAAACGAACTCCAGCCATAACCGCAGCTTCTGCACAAGCTTCATTACCTTGTAAAAATTTGATTTGTTTAGCCATTTTATCGTTCTGTTATTAGATAATACTTTCGATGATTAGTCCTTTCTTAGTTTTGCAATAATCGCATTAGCAAATTGATCAGTACCAACCGCAGTTGGATCGTTCCAGTCTGCTTTCATATCGCAGGTAACCGATTTACCTTCAGCAATAACAGCAGCCACTGCATGTTCCAATCGAACTGCAGCTTTGGTTTCGCCAAGATGTTGTAACATCATCATACCGGATAAGATTAAGGCGGTAGGATTAAATTTATTTAATCCGGCATATTGAGGTGATGACCCATGTGTTGCTTCAAATAGAGCAATATCAGAGCCGAAATTCGCTCCTGGCGCCATACCCAGTCCGCCAATTAAACCGGCACAAAGGTCGGAAATAATATCGCCGTATAAATTTGGCATTACTAAAATATCATAGAATTCCGGTCTTTGCACTAATTGCATACATAAATTATCGACCAATACTTCTTCATAATCGACTTTATGCGCATATGATTTTGCTACTTCCCGAGCGGTTTTATAAAACAATCCATCGGTAGATTTCATAATATTCGCTTTAGTCACCGCAGTGATTTTTTTACGGTTATGCTTTACCGCATAATTAAAAGCGAATTCAACTATCCGGGTTGTTCCGGTAACAGAAATTGATTTGATACTGATTGCGCTATCATGTCTGATTTTACCTTTAGCCATCCTAATAATTTGATCAGCTTCTGGAGAATTTAAATCAAACTCGATTCCCGCATATAAATCTTCGGTATTTTCCCGTATAACAATAATGTCGATATTGGTTGAATATGACCGTACACCTGGATATATTTTGCATGGTCGAACGCAAGCATATAAATCCAGTGCTTGCCGCATCGATACATTAACACTTCTGAATCCGGTTCCAATGGGGGTCGTGATCGGTCCTTTAAGCGCAAGTTTGTTCGTACGGATACTATTGAGAACAGACGCTGGTAGTGGATTTCCGAATTTTTCTATCGCTGTTAGCCCGGCTTCTTGTATGTCCCAATCAAAAGCAACTCCGGTTGCTTCAAGAACACGCTTGGTAGCCTGTATAAGTTCCGGTCCAGTCCCATCACCGGGGATAAGGGTAATTCGGTATGCCATATTATAAGCTTTTACTGGGTAATGATTTTATATAATTCAGTAATCCCCCAGCTAAAATAATATCAATTTGGCGCTGGGTTAAAGCATGGTTAACCTGAAAATAGCTATGTTGTGTTATGTTATATATTGTTAACGGTTGTTTAGGTATCAACGTTGTTCTGATATTGCTAACCTCTAATTTATCACTTTGTTTGATGGTATCATAATCAGCTTTGTTGACGAATACCAAAGGAATAATACCAAAATTAATTAAATTCGTTCGATGGATGCGAGCAAAAGATTTTACGAATACTGCTTTAATTCCAAGATACATTGGGGCTAACGCTGCATGCTCTCGACTCGATCCTTGTCCATAATTTTCTCCCCCAATAATAAATCCGCCATGCGCAGCTAAAGCACGTTGTGCGAAATTCGGATCTATCGGTTCAAATACATGTAAGGCAATTGCTGGAATATTCGATCTTAAAGGCAGAACTTTTGCACCTGCCGGCATAATATGGTCAGTGGTAATATTATCTCCTACCTTTAGTAGAACCTCATCGGATAGGGTATTGGGTAAAATCGTATTTTGAGGTAAAGGACGAATGTTTGGTCCCCGAATAATTTCGATTTGTTGTGGCTCTTTTGCCGGAGGGATAATCAAACTATCATCAATGAGAAAATCTTTCGGAATGATTACGGATATTGTCTCATTCATAGCTCTTGGATCAGTGATTTTACCGGTAAGTGCAGCCATAACTGCGGTTTCCGGACTACTTAAATATACCTGAGCAGAAGCGGTACCCGACCTGCCTTCAAAATTCCGGTTGAAGCTGCGAATTGAGACACTATTGCTAGCAGGCGCTTGTCCCATACCAATACAAGGACCACAAGCATTTTCGAGAATCCGAACTCCGGCACTGATCAATTCTGATAAATAACCATCACGGGAGATCATTTCTAATACCTGTTTTGAACCGGGATTGATGGTAAAACTTACCTCCGGATGGATTTTCTTACCCATTACCATCTTTGCTACTCTGATTAAATCAATATAAGATGAATTGGTACAACTCCCGATGCATACTTGATGTACTTTAATACCAGCTATCTCTTTTACTTTCACTACTTTATCAGGACTATGGGCTTGCGCTATCAATGGTTCTAGTTCAGATAAATCGATGTTGATAGTCTCGTCATACTGAGCATCGCTATCAGCAGCAATCGAATTCCAGCTCTGTTCTCTTTTTTGCGATTTCAAGAAAGCCATTGTGATAGCATCAGAGGGAAATATTGAACTGGTTGCACCGAGTTCTGCACCCATATTAGTAATTGTCGATCTTTCTGGCACAGTTAGAACCGTAACTCCGTCACCCGTATATTCAAATATCTTGCCAACTCCACCTTTTACGGTTAATCGACGTAACATTTCGAGAATAATATCTTTTGCGGTTACCCACGGCTGTAGTTTACCAGTTAAATTAACTTGAACTATTTTGGGCATCATCATATAAAACGGACTACCACCCATAGCGACAGCCACATCTAGACCACCGACCCCAATGGCTAACATCCCCAATCCGCCTGCGGTTGGAGTATGGCTATCAGAACCCAGCAACGTTTGGCCAGGAATACCAAATCGTTCCAAATGGACTTGATGACAAATCCCATTACCCGGTTTTGAGAAATAAATTCCATATTTTGCAGCTATCGATTGTAGAAATATATGATCATCAGCATTTTCAAATCCGGTTTGGAGCATATTATGGTCAACATAACTTACTGATAGTTTTGTTGTTACTTGAGGAAGCTCTAAAGTTTCAAACTGGAGGTAAGCCATGGTTCCAGTAGCATCCTGGGTAAGTGTTTGGTCGATTGAAATAGCAATTTCTTCACCGGCAATTATTTGACCACTTGCCAGATGATTAGCGATAATTTTTCGTGCGATATTTTGTTTCATCGGGATAGGCTAAACTGAGTTTAGAATAAAGAAAGATAGGTTTTTACTATTTTTTAATTCTTAATTCTATTAATTATATTATATAATGTTAACCATCAAAAAGGAAAGTGACTTTAATGAATAAACTCAAGGTAATGGTTATAATTGGGACTCGGCCTGAAGCGATTAAAATGGCTTCTATTATTCGAGTATTAAAACAGAATCAAACCCGAATCAAGGTAATTGTAGTTACTACTGCTCAGCATCGAGATCTGGTCGATTCGGTTTTACGGTTGTTCGCTATAAAACCGCAAGTGGATTGCAATATCATGCAGAAGCAACAAACGCTATCGCAGATTACTATTCGAGCGCTATCGAAATTAAGTCATATAATCGATACTGTAAACCCGCAGGTAGTTCTGGTGCAAGGAGATACAACTTCAGCATTTGCCGGAGCGTTAGCTGCGTTTTATCATAAAGTGCCAATAGGGCATGTTGAAGCAGGACTGCGGAGTTTTGATAAATATAATCCATATCCGGAAGAAATCAATCGGAAATTTATTTCGGCTATTGCTGATTGGCATTTTGCGCCTACTAAAACAGCTAAATTAAATCTTATTAAGGAAAATATAACCCCATCGAAAATCTTTGTTACCGGGAATACCGGGATAGATGCATTACTATATTTTGCAAAACAAAATTATATTCCCAATATTCCCGAACTTAAAAAAGTTGATTGGACGAAGCGGATTATTTTAGTTGAAACACATCGGCGAGAAAATTGGGGACAACCCATGCGTAATATCTGTTCGTCGCTGAAGGATATTATCGAGCGAAACCAGGATTTAGAATTGATTTTTCCTTGTCATCCTAATCCGCAAGTATATCGAACAGTCAACTCGATGTTGGGTAAAAAAGACCGGATGCATATCTTTGTAGCCACAAAATATTCTGATTTTGTGCAGCTCATGAAAAAAGCATATCTAATCTTGAGCGATTCCGGTGGCATTCAAGAAGAAGCCCCGGTTTTAGGTAAACCGGTATTGGTATTGCGAAAGGTTACAGAACGCCCAGAAGCGGTTCGAGCGGGAGCAATTCGAGTTGTTGGAACTAATATCGATAGTATTATTTCCAATACCCAGCTGTTACTCGATTATCCGACTAAATATCGCAACATGGCTAAAAATACTTATATTTATGGTGATGGAAAAGCAGCATCACGAATTATTAATATTCTCTTTTATCATCTCGGATTAAAGAAATCATTACCCCAAGAATTTTAAAGCCTGAATGATACATCCAGGATTGAATAACCGGTAATATTTAAGTTTTAATATAGAAGTAAATAGTGCGATGAGATTTCAAGATTTTCGGATAATGTGCTATATTGGATAGAGATAATGTCGTTGTTGTTATTCAACAATGAAAGGAGATAAATAGATATGTGGCCACAAGGATCAGAATGGATATTGGTAGTACTAGCTGCTTTAATAATATTCGGCCCTAAAAATTTACCGAAAATCGGTCGTGCACTCGGAAGTGGCATTAAAGAATTTAAAGATAGTATAAAAGGTATGAGCAGTTCTGAAGAAGACGAGGAGAAAGATAAAAATCAGAAATCTACCGATCAGAAAAAAGATGATACTAAATCCTTATCCGGTTAATCGCTAACGTTGTACTGTGTATATTGTTGAAAGGTTGATATATATCCAAAATGACGGAATCCGAACGTGATTTTGATCTCGATAACAATGATGAATCGGATGAGAGAAGATTATCGTTTGTCGAACATTTGGAAGAACTGCGAAGCCGGATTATTTATTGTCTTATCAGTTTATTGGTCACTACGATAGTAGCCTTTTTCTTTTCCGAACGATTGCTTGATATTCTCTTCTATCCCGGTAAAATAAGTATCCAGAGTTTCTATTTCACTTCGCTTCTAACTCCATTTAATATTAGGCTCAAGGTAGCTTTCTGGACTGGAATTATTGTTTCCTGTCCATTGATCCTCTATCAATTATGGCGTTTCATTGCTCCGGCGCTTAAACGGAAAGAGAAAAATGTAATAAAATTTATCTTTTGGTTTGCTTTATGGTTCTTTTTAGCCGGAGTTCTCATGGCCTATTTCTGGATTCTTCCGCTCGGTATTCCTTTTTTATTAGGTTACGCTACACCGAATATGAAACCGATTATCACAGTCGATGAATATATCTCATTAACAATGGTGCTCTTGGTCGCAATGGGGATCGTTTTTGAAACCCCACTCGTTTTAATCGGATTGAATAAAATCGGATTAATCACTGCAGCACAATTATCAAAAAATCGTAGATATGCATTTCTTATTTCAGTGTTATTGGCATGTGCGATTACTCCAGGAAGTGAATTTTGGACTTCACTTTTTCTCATTATTCCGTTATATTTATTATACGAATTATCAATCTGGTTGATTATGCTGATAGGGAAACGATAATACTATGTTTATTTTTTATCGGCTATTACTAGCACATTTACTCGCTGAATTTCCATTACAATTCGATTTAATTTATCGATTGAAAGTAACCAGGAAAACCGGGATATGGCTTCATTCATTTATCTTTTTTGCGGTAGCGGTGCTTCTTTTAATTCCCTGGTGGTCGGTGCCGCGATTCTGGTTATTTATGATTCTATTGTTATTATCTCACTATATTCTAGATCGACTGAAAATCATCCTGCATCGACGATATCAGGTAGATAATCTAGGTATATTTCTTCTGGATCAGATTGCGCATATTGGATTTATGAGTTTAGTCTTTTTTGTCGGATTGGATGAAAAGTTACGTCTACGATTACCAATAAAATCTTATGTAGTATCAGTTATCTATCAGGATAACCAGATTATTCTCATTATCATCGGGTATTTATTTGCGACATTTGGATCTTCATTCTTGGTATATTATTTGGAAAAGATGCTATTTTCTACCAGAAATGACAAAGGCTTTTTGACAACAACGGAAAAATATTATACTATTTTTGGTGGAATATTAATTACCTCATTAGTCTGGATTAAAGGGTATTATTATCTTTTAATTCCGATGGTGCCGTTGTCGCAATGGTATTTGTTTTCGTTAAGGAAAGATACTCGGCAAAAAGCACCAACTATTTTTGCTTTAATCACCAATGCGGTGGTAGCGATTATCGTCGGAGTTATCCTACGAATCATACCATCGACAATCTAAAAGGAGGAAGATATCGTGGCAGAATACGTTTTAGTGGTAGATGATGATCGAGATATTGCCCAAGTTATTAAGGTTACCCTGGAATCGAAAGCGTTTGAAGTTGAGGTGGCTTATGATGGCAAACAAGCCTTGGCTTCAGCCAAGAAACGGAAACCAGATGCAATCGTTTTAGATTTAATGATGCCCAAAATGAGTGGAATTCAGGTGCTGAATGCGTTGAAATCAGAAGCCGGTACTCGAGATATTCCGGTTTTAATGCTAACCGCAGCAACGAAATATTCCGAAAAACCGGATACCTATTGGAAGGAAAAAGTTGGGGTCGATGATTACGTTTCTAAACCATTTGAACCGATGGAATTATTATCCCGGGTAGAGAATTTGGTTAAACAGAAGAATGATCTGGG
>JBHGBB010000179.1:0-8132 GCA_041946755.1 bacterium
AGAGCTCGGACCGGCTCATCTTCTTGCGGATTTGCGAAGACCGGGGTATCGAAGAATATGGCCGATTGATGATGCTCCAGAATAGCGACCGGGTATATCCCAAACTCTGCGACCTATTTCATCGCGCTGATGAACGATATAATTCCGGGTTATTCCATTTCTCTAAAGAAAAAGACCGGGCTGAATCCCCGGACCAACTTACTCTGAATATCGCGATCGATGATAAACCGCTGAAAGAGATTATCAAGAACCTCTATTATCCGGATAGTGCCTATGAATTCGCGGTTCTCCCAGCCGATATCCTTGGCCAGGTATATGAACAGTTCTTAGGGAAAGTCATCCGGTTAACTACTGGGCATCGGGCAGTGGTTGAAGATAAACCGGAAGTTAAAAAAGCTGGAGGAGTATATTATACCCCGACCTATATTGTCGATTATATCGTTAAGAATACCGTCGGGAAATTATTGGAAAACAAAACCCCGAAATCGGTCGTCCAACTTCGGATACTTGACCCTGCCTGCGGTTCCGGCTCCTTCTTAATCAATGCATATCAATTGCTCCTTGATTGGCATCGGGATTATTATATCAACGAGGGTATCGATAAACATAAAAAAGAATTATATCAGGTCGCTGGTGGAGATTATCGACTGACTACCGCTGAACGGAAACGCATCCTCTTAAATAATATCTATGGAGTCGATATCGATCCGCAAGCGGTTGAAGTGACCAAACTATCGCTGCTCCTGAAAGTGCTGGAAGGTGAAAATGAACAAACGATTTCGAACCAACTCCGACTATTCCATGAACGGGCACTACCCGACCTCGGGAATAATATCAAATGCGGGAATTCGTTAATTGGCCCGGATTTCTACGATAACCAGCAACTGAACTTCCTCGACGATGATGAACGATACCGCATCAATGTCTTCGACTGGCAAAAAGAATTCCCTACAATCTTTAGCCACGAAAACACGAAATCTACGAAATCCAATCCAGGATTTGATGCGGTTATCGGTAATCCACCGTGGGGCAGTTTCATATCAGATATGGAAAAGAAATATCTATATGAGAAATACGTAAATCGCCGAGGAGAAGCAGAATCACATTTATTTTTCATGGAACAAGGTTTAAAATTACTCAATAAAACAGGAATACTTGGTTATATTACACCGAACACATGGCTTTCAGTATTAAATTCAAATGAAATTCGTGCATATTTACTAAAAAATGCAGCGTTTTATGAGATTACTGAGTTGACAAAATATATCTTTAAAGATGCACCTGATATCGTACCGATAGTTATCTTTCTTGGAAAAAAACAGGCTAACGAAATACTTTGTATGGTAAAGCGTACAAATGTTATAAAAGTACATGCTGGTAATTTTTATGATGTATTCTCCATTCAAGAAATTCCAACTAAGGTATGGTTGAATACACCAGGTACTATAATCAACTTACATGCAACTACAACAGTTTTAAGGATTATTGATAGATGCAAAGCGAATAGTATAGCGCTTTCTGCAGTGTGTGATGTGCTTTATGGTATTAAAACAAGCGATAATGAAAAATACTTATCAAATATCAAAACAAAAACGCATAATGTAAAGGCACTTAAAACAGGTGAGTTAGTAAGATTTAATATCAAATGGAAAGGTATTTATCTGTGGTGGTGTCCCGAACTTGCAGGATATAGGAAATCATCACTTGAAATACCTAAAATAGTAGTGCAATATATTCGAAAACTTAGTTTGTCAAAAAGAATCATTGCTGCATTAGACGAAAAAGGTATTTATTATCCACTAAATAATTATTCTTATATAGCTCAAAAAGATTTATCATATTCTTTGAAATATATATTGGGTTTACTTAATTCATCGCTTCTCAATTATTATTTTGCTAATACCTTTATAGACTATAATATTAAACCTACATATTTACAACAATTACCAATTAAACCAATCGACTTTTCCGATCCAAAGGATAAATCGAAACATGACCGGATGGTAGAATTGGTTGACCGAATGCTAACCTTGCATAAACAACTTGCATCAACCAAAACCCCAGATGAACGAACCGCTCTTCAGCGCCATATTGATGCCACCGACTCCCAGATTGACCGACTGGTCTATGAACTCTACGGCTTAACCGAAGAAGAAATTAAAATTGTGGAAGGAATAAATAATGTATAAATATTTTTTAAATCCAGATATGCAAAATAAAGATATAAGTACGAAAATAGGTTCGAGCATTATGTTGGGCCCACTCGAATTATATCAACAAGGATACTATATTTCCTCACTTAAATTGCTATTGATTGCAGTTGATACTATGGCATATCTAAAAAAGGGAGATAATAATCCTGAAGATTTTAAAAAATGGATAATTGATTATGTTGATCTTTCACCTGTAGGAATTACTAGTGAAGAATTATGGGAGCATCGAAATGCCCTATTGCATACCACAACAGCAGAATCAAGGAAAGTGAAAAATGGACAATATCTACCATTATTTCCATATAAGGAACCAGCGATACCATTTGAATCTTCTAAATTTAAATTATATTCAATAAATAAGCTTTGGGAGGAGATGGCAAAAGGATTTGATAAATTTTTAGATGAAGTTTATAACAATAATGAATTAAAAATAATTGTAGAAAATAACTGGAAAAAGATAATAGCTGACCAACCATCTATCTATGTGAGAAAAAGCAATCCATAAAAAACGCGCCCTTATAGCCTCCGTTGTTGCCAACCCTTTAAAACCAAGGAGCTAGGAGCTGGTAGCTAGAAGCTAGGGGAAAGCGAACGATAGAAAGATCTTGATAATAAAATCATGAAACAATCAGATTCAGAAGAATATTTTTGTTTTCTAGATGAAGCGGGAGACCATTCTTTAGCCAAGATTGATACCGATTTTCCAGTATTCGTTCTATCCGTAGTGTTTTGTAAAGTATCTGAATATTATTATCATATCAATCCTGCGGTAAACTTATTTAAATATCGCTATTTTAATCATGAAGGAATTATCCTCCACTCGCGTCATATCCGAAAAGCCATACCTCCTTTTGCCATCTTGCAAAATGCAACGGTTCGAGGCAGTTTTATGAACGAGTTATCGCAGATGATGGCTCATCTGAATTTTGAAACCATCCTATGTATTATCGACAAAGCGAAATTATTAGCTCGTTATGGTAGTTCCGCAAACAATCCTTATATCTATGCAGTGAAAGTTATTTTAGAGCGATTGGTTCATCCGATCCAAAATCGAAATATTAAACGAATAGATATAATCGCTGAAAGTAGAGGAAAAAAAGAAGATGATGAGCTCGAATTAGAAATGTTACGAATACTCAAGAGTGGGACAGAATACCGCAATTCATCTAATTTTACTATTATCCAGCAACCGATTTTTATTAAGAAAGAAAATAATGTCGCTGGATTGCAGATAGCTGATTTAGTCGCTTATCCTGCAGGAAGATACATCCTCAATCCGCAGAAACAAAATCTGGCATTCGAAATAATCAAAACCAAATTCTTGAATAATTCTGAGAAATATAACTTGGTGCTTTTACCCTAAAAAGCAAACGCCCCTGAGTTACCCCAGAGGCGTTTGTCGACCGAGCATTCCCAGTCCTTATTGGTAGTGTTACCTACCGTAACTATATTAGCAAAAATGAATATCTTTGTCAAATAAAAATTACGATATTATGGCTTATTAATTAAAATGCTAAACTTTCGCAACCTTTGAGCTCTCCGAGTCTCTGCGACTCGGTGTTGTTTTAACTCCTCTCTTTCGTGTCTTTATCCTTTCGTGATTTCGTGGTAATCTTTTTAGCATGATTAAACGACTCGTTATTCCGGCAATCTGGTTAGGTATCATTGCCACTATCGGTCAGTTATTATTACTGCGGGAATCGTTAGTTCTATTCTATGGGAACGAACTCTGTATCGGACTCATGCTATCGGCATGGCTCCTATGGGTCTCTATCGGAAGCTTACTCGGCAGTAAACTTCCGAGAAATCCGAATATCGAATATCGAAATCCGAAACAAATCCTAAATTCCAATTCCCTAAATTCGAATCTAGATCCCCGCTTTCGCGGGAATGACAATACCACCGCAAAACATATTCCGCAATCCGAAATCAGCAATCAGCAATTGATTCATCCCTCTTCGGTCTTTCTCATTCTGCTGTTTTTAATCAACCTTACTCTGCCTTTATGTTTATTATCGTTCCGCGGATTAAGAATAATCCTGCAGGTACCAGCCGGAGAGATGTTTACCTTCCAGCAAATATTCGGATCAGTTATCTTATGCCAATCGTTATTTCCTTTATCTATCGGTTTCATGTTTAGTTTCTATACCCGATTGGTAGATAATGCTAAAGATATCGGGAAAATCTATCTCTATGAATCAATAGGTGCTTTACTCGGTGGTATCGGGTATACCTTCTATCTGGTAAAATACTATGACCCGTTTACTATCTGGGTAACGCTGTTCGCTTTCTCCGTTTTCGCCTTTTATACTTTCATTCGAGAACCGAAAGAACCAGAGGAAGAACAGGAAATCCAAAATCTGGATTCCCACCTTCGCGGGAATGACAACACCGATACGAATACAGAACCAAATCCGCAATCAGCAATTTTATCCAACGAAGCCTTGGCGAAGTTGGACCGCAATCAGCAATCAGTTCTCTTTCCCCCCTCCTCCTTCTTCCCTCTTCCTTCAATCATGGTTTTTCTTTGTCTCATTGCGGTGGTATTATCTATAACCGACATCGGGTCGAGATTGAATCAACTCAGCCTCCCTTGGCGATGGCATACCCAAGACTTAATCGAAACCCGGGATTCGGTTTATGAGAATATCGCAGTTACTAATATCGGGAATCAGAAGAATATATATACCGATGGTACCCTACTCTATTCAATCCCAAATCCGATTGATGAAGAAACGTTTGCCCATTTCTGTTTATTACAACATCCGGAACCTTTCGGAAAAAAGATACTCCTTCTTGGCGGTTGCGGTGGCGGTATTATCCGAGAGCTTCTAAAATATCATCCCGCAGAAATCATTGAACTGGAACTCGATCCGCTCTTAACCCAAGTAACCTGGAAATATCTCGATGAAACCAAACAAGCTGCATGGCAAGACCCAAGAGTTCATATCATCAATCAAGATGGCCGATGGTATCTGAAAAGGTCTTCGGATACATTCGATATTATTCTGATTAATTTATCGGACCCGAAAACTGCGATGGTTAACCGCTATTATACGCAAGAGTTTTTTCAAGAAGTTAAATTGCACCTGAATCCATCAGGGACTTTCGGAATCGGGCTTATTGGTGGAGAAGCTTATCTCGGTCAAGAACTACTTAATCTCAATAAAGCAATTCACCAAACCCTAACAACAACCTTCGATCAGGTAGTGGTCATCCCCGGAGACCGGAATCTCTATTTTGCTAGTAATGCGACTAATATCGTTTCGGATAACCCTGATGCGTTAAACCAGCGATGGAATGCTCGCAGTAAACTTATTGCCACCCAATACTTCAATGAATATATGCTGGCAACCATAGTCCAACCTGACCGAATCGAGTATATTAAAACCAAATTAGCGCAAACCAAACCGGTATCTTTAAACCAAGATTTTAAACCGACTGCATATTTCTATACCCTTCAATTATGGATGAAACAAAGCCATGGTTTCTTGAGAACCTGGTTTGGCTATTTAACAAAGCTTAAAATAAATCATCTGATAATTCTATTAGTTATCTTAGTTTTCGTCATCATACTCTATCTATACCTTACCGCGAATAAGCAATATCGTACTATTCAGGCAATATCCGTTTCGCTATCTACCGGGTTGGTAGGAATAACAACCGAACTAGCACTTGTCTATACATTTCAAGCGCTGTATGGCTATGTATATCAATGGTTGGGACTAATCGTTGCCATCTTTATGGCAGGATTAGCCGGAGGAAGTTTCTTGGGAACGAAACGATGGGGGAAAACTGTTCATCGGAATCTGGTGATTATCGAGTCTGTTATAATCATATTCTGTTTAGTATTTCCTATATTTCTTGAAATGATACGAAACTTAGGCGGTGCTTTAATTGGAATACCCATATTAACCTTAATCATTGGTCTGTTTGTTGGAATAGAGTATCCGCTGTGTGTCTCGTATTATGGAATGCAAGAAGTCAGAAGTCAGAAGTCAGAACTCAGAAAAAACACTGGGGGATTGATTTATGCCAGTGATTTAGCCGGTTCTGCTGTGGGAGCTTTAGTCGCAGTAATAATCTTAATTCCACTTTTCGGAATTCTAACGACTATCTCTTTATTAGCTATACTAAAATTAGGGAGTTTAGTTATTTTATATATAAAATCATAAAGACCTCATTAACATAACCATTAAATATCATATAACTGATGATATTTCCGATAATACAATCAATAACGTTCAACTAAATATCGCACAACCTTGAAGTTTGACATTGACAATTCCATTAATTTCGCGTTAAGGTATTCATTACAAGGAGGAAATAAAAATCATGCGAATTCGGATATTCTTATTCAGTTTTCTATTATTGTATCTTATCCTACCCCCATTATATGCCGATTTAGTTACTTTGACCAATGGGAAAGAATTGGTCGGCGAAATCGTCTCGGAAAGTAACGATATTGTTAAAATGCTTACTCCCAGCGGAACATTTACTTTAAACACCGCCCAGATTTTAGTGATGAGAAAAGAGAGTCCGCTAGAAACCAAATTGCGGTTTGGTGATTATTTCTTCGAACGGAAAGATTATACCCGAGCGGCAGCGGCATACCAAAAAGCATATGATGCCGATACTACCAGTTTAATTGCGGTAGCGAAATTAGCACAAGCGATGCAGTTTCAGAAAGATAATTTCCTGAAATCGATTTCTGACCGAATTGCTGTTATTGAAGACCGGGCGAAACAAGGAGACTTTCGTACCGCTTTAGCCCAATATGCCGAGATAACCGCGTTAGGTCTGGATACTGTTTGGATCGATCGGGTGCAGAATAAAATGGCTGAGGTATATGTTATGATGGCAAATGTTGATCCGGACCCGAGTATGAGTATGCTCTATATTCAGCAAGCCCTGGATTTATCTCCGGAATCGAGTTCGGCAATATATGCGATGGGTAAACTACTCATGCAAGCCGGGAAACTCGATAATGCCCAGTTCTATCTGGAAAAAGCGGTTAAACTCGATCCACAATTGGTAGATAAACATCAAACACTAGCGAATTTGTATTATCAGCGGGAAAATTATCTTGGTGCGGCAACTGAATTTGAAACCGTTAAACAGCTTTCTCCAGGTAGATTCTATGAGATTAAAGATAAGATGGCAAAATCGTATCTGCAAGTCGGACGGCAGAAGTATAACGAAGGTCAGTTTGCCGAAGCGGTGAAATGGTTAGCGAAATATACCGCTACCGATCCTGCCGGAGATTGGAAACTTTATTATCGGGCGCAGTTTAAACAACGGTTGTTGGAAATCGATCCCAGTTCTGCAAAAGACCATTTTACTGCCGGGCAGTTTGCTCTCGATAAATCGCTCTTTGAAGAAGCGATCTCCGAACTTCAAATCGCACTACAATTAGACCCCGGGTATGCGCTAGCGAAATCAACCTTAGTCGGCATTTATGACAAGTTCGCGGGCCCGAATTATCAACAGGGATTAACCTTGCTCAATCAAGGGAATTTTACCGCTGCTTTAGATAAGTTTAGTATTGTGACCAGCAAATATCCGTTAAGTACTTATCGGGTTAACGCTGACCTGGGTATTACTCAAGCGCGGCAATTATTAGCGCGGCAAATATATGAACGCGCAAAAACTGATTTTAATAAAGGGTTGATTGATAAAGCTTATTACGAACGGGCGTTTGATGGATTCAGCGATATCGTGGAAAATTATCTCGATTATGAAGGATGGCAGAGTGCAAAACAGATGCGCGACCGTACTTTGCTTGAACTGCAACGAGCGCATTTATCTCCGGAAGAAGTCAGAGACCAGAAAATTAAAGAGCTGGTTACCTATATTGATAGTATGGTGGGGCCGGAACAAACTCAATGGCGGCAGATACTCAATCTCGCCCAATTCGAT